>NZ_JAHWXM010000001.1:2100000-2315812 GCF_023091225.1 Microbacterium galbinum
AGTTCGGGGCGCAGCGGATGCCGCAGGCCCGGGGCGAGGCGGAGTTCCACCTGTCGCGTTCCCTGATGCGGCACGACCCGGTGGCGGCCGAGCGCATGGCACGCACCGCGGCTCGCCGTTTCGCCGCCCTCGGCAGTGCGGGCTGGGCGGCGCGCGCCGACGCCGTGCGCCTCGAGTCGCGGCTGCGCACCCGCCCCTCGGGCCGCAGTGCGCGCATCGACGATGACATCGAGCGCACGGCATCCGCTCTCGCGCACGGCGGCTTCCGCACCGAGGCGACCGCCCTGCGCCTCGACGCGCGCCGCGACGGCAGCGGACGGATGCCGCGCGTCGATGCGAGCGCCCCCACACCGCTGCGGCTGAGGGCGCACGAGGTGCGCGCAGCCCGGGCGGCGGCGGGCGGTCGCCACACGGCGGCCCTGCGCGCGGCGACCGAGGGACTCGACCTGCTCACCTCGTGGCAGCAGTCGTTCGGCGCGCTCGACCTGCAGGCGTCCGTCGCGATGCACGGCACGGATCTGATGTTCGCGGGGCTCCGGGCGGCGGCGAGGACGCGCGACCCCGCCGTGCTGTTCGAGTGGGCGGAGCGCGCCCGTCACCTCAGCCACCAGGTCGCGCCGGTGCGTCCGCCGGTCGACGACGCACAGGCATCCGATCTCGCCGAGCTGCGGATGCTGCGCGCCGACCTCGCCGGTGCCGACTGGACGACCGACGCCCGCGTGCGCGTGCTGCGCGACCGGGTGCGCGAGCGGCAGTGGGCGGCGACCGGCGCCGGGGAGACCCGCGGGCGCCTCGATCTCCCCGGCGCCCGCGCGCACCTCGACCCCGGCACGGCACTGCTCGCGTACCTCTACACGGGCGATGAGCTGCTGTGCGTGGCGACGACGGCATCCGGAGCAACGGTCGTCGACCTGTCGTGGCCGCGCGTGCGCGCCGCGATGGACGGGCTCCGTGCCGACCTCGACGTCGCCGCCCTCACCCGGGGCGGCCCCCTGTCCGCGCTGATCGAGCGCTCGCTGGCCGTGCGCCTGCAGACCCTCGACAACGAGCTCCTCACCCCCGTGCGCGCCGCGGTGAACCCGGCGGATGCGCAGCGCATCGTCATCACCCTGCCCGGCGTACTGGCCGGTGTGCCGTGGGCGATGCTGCCCGGCATGCACGGCGTGCCCTTCACGGTCGCGACCTCGGCGTCGCGCTGGGCCGAGGTGCGCACCCGCCGCGCGACGGGTCGTCGCCCGGAACGCATCGGCTTCGCCACCGGTCCGCGCGTGCCCCGCGCCGGGGAAGAGGTGCAACGCGCACGCGCGGCCTGGGCGACGACGGATGCCGCGACCCCCACGCTCCTCGGAGGCGAGGCGACGGTGTCGGCCGTGACCGAGCTGGCCGGGGCGTCCGATCTGCTGCACATCGCCGCGCACGGGCGGCACTCCGCCGACAACCCCCTGTTCTCGGGCTTCGAGCTCGCCGACGGCACGCTGTTCGGTTACGACGTCGACCTGATCCCGACGGCCCCCGAGACGGTCATCCTCTCGGCGTGCGAGCTGGGCCGTTCGGCGGTGCGCTGGGGCGAGGAGGCGCTCGGCATGACGCGGGTGTGGCTGCACGCCGGCACCCGCTGCGTGATCGCCGCCCCCGTCACCGTGCCCGACGACGTCGCGTGCGAGTTGCTCGCCACGGTGCACGGACACCTCGCCGACGGCATGGACCCCGCGCCCGCCCTCGCCGTCGCCGCGCAGGAGACCGGGCATCGGGCGCCGTTCCAGTGCCACGGCGCCGGGTTCTGAGGTTTTTCGAGTTTTTCTCGACGCGATGTATCACGAGGGGCGCGAGGCGCTCCTGTTCTTCGGAAGGTGTCGAACGCGGGAGGCTCCGAGCACCGGAGTCGGGAGGACGCGGTCGAGGGGGGTTCATCCGTGCACTGGGGAGTGCGGGAGGGCGACGACCGGCACCGACTGCTCAGAGATCACCGCGGCTCGGCTCCGTGATGACCTCGGAAGGGTCCGGCGGACGGGGAACGCCGGGCCCTTCGTCCGTCTGCGGTGAAAGACTGGGGTCATGAAGATCGTCGTCATCGGAGCATCCGGAAGCATCGGCCGCGTCGTCTCGGGCACGCTCGAATCCCGCGGGCACGAGGTGATCCGCGCGTCGCGCACCGGCGAGGTGCGCGTCGATCTGGCGGATGCCGCGTCGATCGCCGCCCTGTTCGTCGAGGTGAACGACATCGACGCCGTGGTCGTGGCGGCGGGCTCCGTGCCGTTCAAGCACCTCACCGAACTCGACCGCGACGACTACACGGCGGCGTTCCTCGGCAAGACGCTTCCGCAGATCGAGGTCGTGCGTCAGGCGATCACGCACCTGCGCGACGGCGGATCGGTCACGCTCACCAGCGGCGTGCTGTCGCGCGACCCGATCGCCACCGGCGCCGCGGCCGCGATGGCCAACGGTGCGCTCGAGTCGTTCGTGATCACGGCGGCCGCCGAGGCGCCCCGCGGCATCCGCATCAACGCGGTCTCGCCCGACGTGCTCGAGAACTCCCCCGGCTATCACCGGCTGTTCGCCGGTCATCGCCCGGTCGGCGACGACGAGATCGGTCGCGCCTACACCCTCGCGGTGGAGGGCCTCGAGACGGGTCGGACCATCACGGTCTGACCGACGGGTTGGGCGACGGCCTGGCGGGCGGTCGGGTCGGCTGGCTCGGTCAGCGTGACTCGGCTGCCGCGGTGTGGTGACGGATGACCTCGGCCACCACGAAGTTGAACCACTTCTCGGCGAACTCGGGGTCGAGGTGCGCCTCCTCGGCGAGCGCGCGCAGGCGGGCGACCTGCTGCTCCTCGCGGCCGGGGTCGGAGGCGGGCATGTCGTACTCGGCCTTGAGGTGACCGACCTGCTGAGTCGCCCGGAAGCGCTCGGCGAGCATGAAGATCAGCGCGGCGTCGATGTTGTCGATGCTGGCACGCAGGCGCAGCAGTTCGGCCTTCGGATCCTGTGGCGCGGTCATGCCTCCACTCTAGAGCGCGAGCGAACGCCGGTGATCGGATGCCGGGCACCGCTATCGTGAGCACATGAGCAACGAGAAGCCGCCGGCATCCGCGCCCTCCGACGACGCCGCGGCGGCGGACGAGCACTCGCCGACCGCGGCACCGGTTGCGGCGCCGGCGAACGCGTCGAGCGCGCCGGCTGCGTCGCACTCGCAGCGGGCCGTCGTGATCGAGCCGATGACGCCGAGCCGCTCGTTCTGGACCCGCATCGACCGCCCCTTCGTCTTCGGCTTCCTGGTGACTCTCGGCGGCCTCGGTGCGCTCGTGCTCGGGCTCGCGGTCACGAGCCTGTCGACCGTGCTCATCTACATCGCCCTCGCCCTCTTCGCCGCCCTCGGGCTCGACCCGTCGGTGCGCTTCCTCGAGCGCCGCGGGCTCTCCCGGGCGATCTCGGTCGTGATCGTGATCCTGTCGCTGATCGTCGTCGTGGCGCTGATCCTCTGGATGGTGCTGCCGATCGTGATCGAGCAGATCGCGAGCTTCGTGCGATCGGTCCCCGGGATGATCGCCGACTTCCAGCGCAGCGATCTCTACGCCACGCTCGACGACCAGTTCGGCGACCAGTTCCAGGGCCTCGTGGCCGACGTGCAGAAGTTCCTCACCGACCCCGGCAACATTGCCAGCATCGGCGGCGGCGCACTGCAGGTCGGAGCATCCATCGCCTCGGGGATCTCGGGTGTGATCGTGGTGCTCGTGCTCACCCTGTACTTCGTGGCGACTCTGCCGGGAATGAAGCAGAGCATGCTGCGCCTGATCCCCGCCCGTGACCGCGACCGCGCCGGCGACATCACCGACCAGATCACCGATTCGGTGGGTGGGTACGTGATGGGCATGGTCGTGCTCGCGTTCTTCAATGCGATCCTCGCGCTGCTGCTCTACACGTTCCTGGGGCTGCCGTTCCCGCCGCTCATGGCGACGGTCGCGTTCTGCATCACGCTGATCCCCCTCGTCGGATCGGTGATGTTCTGGATCATCGGCACGGGCCTCGCGCTCTTCACCGACCCGCTCGGTGCGCTGATCTTCGCGGCGATCTACCTCGTCTACATGCAGATCGAGGCGTACGTCATCACTCCGCGCGTCATGAACAAGGCGATCGCGATCCCCGGCTCGCTCGTGGTGATCGGCGCCCTCGCCGGTGGCACGCTGCTCGGTCTGCTCGGGGCTCTCGTGGCGGTGCCGGTGGCGGCATCCATCCTCATCATCATCAAGCAGGTCTGGGTCCCGAGGCAGGACGCCCGGGTGTAGCGGAAGCGGATCCTCCGTCGGAGCCCGCCTCTCGCACGCCCCTCGCGCATCCCCTCTCGGAGCCGCGCCGAAACCCACCACGAGCCACGTCGGTGACGATGGGTCTCGACGGGGGTGATGGTTTCGACGGGTCCCCGGATGCCGGGGATGGATGCCGGGACGGATGCCGGGCACACGCAGAAGTGCCCGGACCCATCGGGCCCGGGCACTTCTCGTGATGCGGTCAGGAGGTCAGATCAGACCCTGGTCCTCGAGCCACTTCTTGGCGATGTCCTTCGACGACTGCTGGTCGACCGTGCTGAGCACGTTCAGCGACACGAGCTCCTCGGCGGTGAGCTTGGCGCTGACCTCGTTGAGCACGTCGGAGACCTCGTCGGCGATGTCGCTCGACACGATCGGCACGACGTTCGACGAGATGATCAGGTTCTCGGGGTCTTCGAGGGCCACGATGTCTTCGGTCTCGAAGGCCGGGTCGGCGGTGTAGATGTCGGCGACCTGGATCTCGCCGGCGAGCAGCGACTCGAGCGTGCTCGGGCCGGTGGCCGAGAACTGCAGGTCCACGCCGTAGACATCCTTGGCCGCAGACGGGCTGTACGGGCGCTGCTCGAACTCGGGAGCCGCACCGATGGTGACGGGCGACGGAGCCTTCGACAGGTCGGCGATCGAGGTGATGCCGTACTCGTCGGCGAAGCTCTTGAGCACCGTGTAGGTGTCCTGGTCGGATGCCTCGGCGAAGTCGAGAGCCGTCAGGCTGTCGGGCAGGGCGTCCTGCAGGGCGGCGTAGACATCGTCGGGGCTGGTGACGTCGACCCCGTCCTTCGACAGGTACTCGAGCAGGCTGCCCGTGTACTCGGGGAAGACGTTGATCGCGCCGGACTCGACCTCGGGCATGTACGCGTCGCGCTGACCGATGTTGAGCTGCGTCTCGACGTCGAAACCGGCGTTCGAGAGGGCCTGGGCGTAGATCTCGGCGATGATCTCGTTCGAGTAGTACGCCTGCGAGCCGACGACGATCGTGTCGCCGCTGCCGGAACCGGCGCTGTCGGACGGCTCGTCGAGCGGGTTGCTTCCGCCGCAGGCCGACAGGGTGAGCGCGGCCGCGGCGACAAGGCCGACGGCGAGGACGGAGCGCTTGCCTCGTGCTGTGAACATGGATTTCCTCTTCTCTGGAAACTGCTGGGACTTCGAGTGCTGTGGATTCAGGTGGATGACGCCGGGCGGTGCTCAGGCGGTGGCGGGTGCGGGTTCGGAACTGGTGGCGGATGCCGTGGCCGAGCCGGTGCGGGAAGCCGCGGTCCGGCTCGATCGCTTACCGTCGGCGCGCGGCCCACCGCCGCGGAGCCCGGCGGGAACGGCGGCGCGCTGCGCGGTGGCGAGGAGCAGATCGACGATCAGGGCGAGCACCGCGACGATGATCGCGCCCGCGAGCACCTGGTCGAACCGGCGCAGCGGGATGCCCTGGATGATCGGCCAGCCGAGACCGCCGAGGTTCACATAGGCGGCGATCGTGACGGTCGCGATGACCTGCAGGAGCGCCGAGCGGATGCCGCCGACCAGCAGCGGCAGGCCGAGGGGCACCTCGACCTTCCAGAACACCTGCCAGCCGGTCATGCCCATCGCCTTGGCGGCGTCGAGTGTGCGCCGATCGATCGCTTCGAGGCCGGTGTAGGCACCGGCGAGCAGCGAGGGGATCGCGAGGAGCACGAAGGTGATGATCGCGGCCTCGGGGATGCGGAGCACTCCGAGCAGGAGCACGAGCAGCACCATGAGTCCGAACGAGGGGATGGCGCGCGCGGCGCCCGAGACGGCGACCGCCACCTCGCGTCCGCGGCCCGTGTGCCCGATCAGCCACCCGATCGGGATCGCGATCGCCGCGGCGATCAGTACCGAGATCGCGGTGAGAGCGAGGTGCTCGCCGAGCAGCTTGGGCAGCGCGTAGGTGCCGGCCCACTGGGCGGGGGCGAAGATCCAGGCGAAGGCTTCGACGAAGAGGTTCATGCGGGAGCCCCCACGGCGATCGCGCGGCTCGCGGTGGCCTTCGAGGCCGCCCGGGTCCACGGCATGAGCGCGCGGCCGATCAGCAGCAGGATCAGGTCGATCACGAGGGCGATGACGACGACCGCGATCACCCCGGCGAAGACCTCGGCGATGATGCGCCGTTCGAGGCCGTTCGTGAAGAGGTAGCCGAGGTTCGTGACGCCGATCAGGATGCCGACGGTGGCGAGCGAGATCGTGCTGACCGCGGTCACCCGGAGTCCGGCGAGGATCACGGGGCCGGCGAGCGGGAACTCGACCGCCCAGAAACGGCGGAAGGGCGCGAACCCGGTGGCCGTCGCCGCCTGGCGCACATCGTCGTCGACCGAGTCGAGGCCGTCGGACACGGCGCGCACGAGGATCGCGATCGCATAGATCGTCAGGGCGATCACGAGGTTCGTCTCGCTGATCGCCGAGTAGCCGAGCGTGGCGGGCAGCAGGATCAGCAGCGCGAGCGAGGGGATCGTGTACAGCAGACCCGTCAGAACGATGATCGGGCCGCGTACGAGTCGGTACCGCCAGGCCACCCAGCCGAGGGGCAGCGAGAGGACGAACCCGAGCACGATCGGCACGATGCTCTGCCGCAGGTGCACCGCGGTGAGCTCGAGGATCAGCCCGAAGTTGTTGACGACCCAGTTCACGGCTGACCGCCCCGCACGGCGCCGAGGGCAGCGGCATCCGGCCCCGCCAGCGGACCGTCGACGTGCTCGGTCTCAGCGACGAGCGCCCCCTGGGTGCGCCCCTCGGAGTCGACGACCACGGTGCCCTGCGGCGTCTGCTTGAGGTGCAGCGCGCGGCGCCCGCGGTCCGCGCCGATGAACGAGGCGACGAAGTCGTCGGCCGGGTTCTCGATGATCTCGCTCGGCGAGCCCACCTGCACCACTCGCGCGCCCTTGTCGAGGATGACGACCTGGTCGCCGAGCAGGAACGCCTCGTCGATGTCGTGCGTGACGAACACGACCGTCTTGTCGAGCTCGTGCTGCAGCCGCAGGGTCTCCTGCTGCAGATCGGCGCGCACGATCGGGTCGACGGCGCCGAACGGTTCGTCCATGAGCAGGATGTTCGGGTCGGCGGCGAGACCGCGGGCCACACCCACGCGCTGCTGCTGACCGCCCGAGAGCTGGCTGGGGTAGCGCTCGGCGAGCTTCTGGTCGAGACCGACCGTGTCGAGCAGCTCACGGGAGCGCGCGTACGCCTCGGACTTCTTCACGCCGTTCAGACGCAGCACGGTCGAGACGTTGTCGATGACCGTGAAGTGGGGCATCAGTCCCGAGTTCTGCATGACGTAGCCGATGCGACGGCGCAGCTGCACCGGGTCGCCGCCGAGCACGCTCTCGCCGTCGATCTCGACGTCGCCCGAGGTCGGCTCGACCATGCGGTTGATCATGCGCAGCAGCGTCGTCTTGCCGCAGCCCGACGAGCCCACGAACACCGTCGTCTTGCGCGACGGCAGCACCAGGCTGAAGTCGTTCACGGCCACGGTGCCGTCGGGGAACTGCTTGGTGACGTTGCGGAATTCGATCATGGGTGGTCTCCCGTCGGGGGATCGATGCAGGGCGCGACGATGGCGGGCATGTGTGCGGCGGGTTCTACGACGACGAGCGGATGCCGTCGCCGGTCAGGTCGAGACCTCGACGCTCGGGTCGAACGCGACGTAGCCCGAGAAGTCGCCGCCGACGCGCTCGAAAGCGGTCGGGTACGGCGTCGGGTACGACCACGCGAGGTCTTTGTGCAGCTCTCCGTCGACCTCGACGGAGAAGTACTGCGCCGCACCCTTCCAGGGGCACGTGTACGGCGTCGGGCTCTCGACGAGCGCGCCCGGCGTGATCGACGCCGGCGGGAAGTACCAGTTGCCCTCGATGCGGAAGAGGTCGGCTTCGTCGGCCTCGGCGATCACGGTTCCTGCGAGTACAGCCTTCATGGTTCTGCCTCCTGGGATGTGGGTTAGAGCGTATAAGAGGTCGCCGACATTGCGGCGGGGGTTGTGCGCACGGCCGTCAATGTGAGAAATAAAGCGCACAGCGAAGCATCCGCCGTCACTCCCTGTTCGGAGCGTCGGCCGATTCGGATCGGATGCCGCAGCGCCTCCGTCGACGCCCCGGCCCGGCGGCTCACGCCGAGGCCCGCCCGTAGCCCTCGAGCAGGCGCAGCCAGACCTCGCTCACCGTCGGATACGAGGGCACGGCGTGCCACAGGCGCTTGATCGGCACCTCGCCGACGACCGCGATCGTCGCGGCCTGCACCAGTTCGGCGACCTCCGGGCCGACGAACGTCGCACCGAGCACGACGTCGCGCGCGGTGTCGACGACGAGCCGGGCCTGCCCCTCGAACCCGTCCTCGTAGAGGCTCGCCCCGGCCACCCAGCCCAGGTCGTAGTCGACGACCTTCACCTCGTGGCCCGCATCGCGTGCGGCCTTCTCGGTGAGCCCGACCGACCCCACCTCGGGGATCGAGAAGGTCACCTGCGGAACCGCGGCGTGGTCTGCGGTGGCGGCGTGGCGACCCCACTCGTCGGCATCCACCGGCTCATCCTTCGCCCGGGCGGCGATCACATCGCCCGCCGCGCGCGCCTGGTACTTGCCCTGGTGCGTGAGCAGCACCCGGCCGTTGACGTCGCCGACCGCGTACAGCCAGTCCGAACCGGGCACCCGCAGGGTGTCGTCGACCTCGATCCACGTGCCGGGCTCGAGGCCCGCCGTCTCGAGGCCGATGTCGCCGCTGCGCGGCGAACGCCCCGTCGCCACGAGCACCTCGCTCGCGGTGACCTCGCTGTCGTCGTCGAGGGTGATCGTGACGCCGGCGTCATCGCGCCACACGGCCGACGTGCCCGTGTTCAGCCGCACGTCGACGCCGAGCTCGCGCAGCCCCGCCGCGACGCGCTCGCCCGCGAACGGCTCCATGCCGCCCAGCAGGTCGCTGCGTGCGATGAGGGTGACCGTCGATCCGAGCGCGGCGTAGGCCGTCGCCATCTCGACCGCGACCACACCGCCGCCGATCACGGCCAGCGAGTCCGGAAGCTCCTCGGCGCTCGTGGCCTCGCGGCTCGTCCACGGAGAAGCCTCGCGCAAACCGGGGATCGGCGGCACGACGGCATCCGAACCCGTGCTGATCGCGACCGCGTGGCGGGCATGCAGCACGCGCGTGCCGCCGTCGGCATCGGTCACCGTGACCTCGCGCTCGCCCGTCAGGCGCCCGTGCCCGCGGGCCAGATCGATGTGCGCCGACTCGAGCCACTTCACCTGGCCGTCGTCCGACCAGTTGCTCGTGAAGGAGTCGCGGCGCGCGAAGACCGCACGCACGTCGAGAGCACCGGTCACCGCCTCTTTCGCGCCGGCGACGTGCTGGGCCGCGCGCAGCGCCTGGGCCGAGCGCAACAGCGCCTTCGACGGCATGCACGCCCAGTACGAGCACTCCCCGCCGACCAGCTCGCTCTCGACGATGATCGCCGTGAGACCTCCCTGCACCGCGCGGTCCGCGACGTTCTCGCCGACCGGTCCTCCGCCCAGCACGATCAGGTCGTACTCGTTCGTCTTGTCTGCAGTCATCGCTTCGCACCTCTCCGCGCAACAGTCTCGCTGAACAGCAACGTCGTGTCACGGGGTGGTTGTTCCCCGACGCGCCGGGTACGGTATGCGCCGCGCGGGGTTCACAACTCCTGAGAAACCGGGCCGCGCCGGCGCTGGGGGTACGAAACCCGCCAGATCGGGACCGATTCTCCGGAGTTGTGCACCGCTTCTCCGGCCGAGGGCGTACCCAACTCAGGAAGAACCGGCCAGAACCGCCCGAAACAAGCCGAATCCGGCGAGATCCGAGCCTTCTTCCTGAGTTGGGTACACACGCCGAGCCGGACCGAAGCCCCGGCGCCCGGGTCAGCGCACCGGCAGGATGTGCGTCGGCGTCGCGGCGGGAGCCTGGTGGCGGATGCCGAGGGGCGCGCCCGTGCGCTCGTCGAGGTCGATCAGGCTGATCGAGTCGGACCGCTGCCCGGCGACCACGAGCTTGCCCTCGAACACCAGGTGATGGCGCGGCCAGTCGACGCCGGAGTCGGCGAGCGCGATGGATTCGAGGCGCTCACCTCCGCCGAGCACGCGCAGCGCCGCGATCGTGTTGCTGCCGCGCAGGGCCGTGTACAGGAAGGCGCCGTCGCGGGTGCGGGCGAGCTCGGCGGGGAAGTCGACGCCGACCTCGGCGATGGGACTCGACAGGGTCGACGACACGACGGCCCACGACCCGCTCGGGGTCTCGGCGAGGGTGAACACCTCGCACGAGTACTCCGTGACGATGTGCAGATGCCCGCTCGGGTGCACCACCATGTGACGCGGACCGACGCCGAGCGGCAGGATCACCTCGTGGTCGAGGCGCAGCCCGGTGCCCGACAGCCGCCAGAAGCGCACGAGGTCGAAGCCGAGGTCGGTCGTGACGATACGCCCGTCCGGCAGGAACACCGCCGAGTGGGCGTGCGAAGCGCGAGCGGGCAGACCGTAGGGATCGGATGCCGCCGCACCCACGCCCGGCTCCTCGCGCACCGCGTCGGGGTCTTCGTCCTCGCCGAACAGTGCCGCGCGCAGCGCCGCCGCAGCATCCGCCTTCGCCGGCACGATGCGCCCGTCGGTCGCGAGGCCGAATCGCACGACCCGACCGTCGCCGTAGCAGCTGGCGATCAGCGTCGCCCCGTCGCGCGAGACGGCCAAGTGGCACACGGCGTCACCCGCCTGCACCGGGCCGCCGAGCGGGGCGAGCGATCCCTCGCCCGAGCGCACGAAGGCCTGCACCGCGCCCTCGTGCTCGAGCGCCGCATAGACGACGTCGAGCGCCGGATGCTGCGCCAACCACGACGGCGAGGATGCCGTCGCCGCGAGGTCGCGGTAGCCGAGCGTCATGGCTTCGCGGCCATCGTCTCCGGCAAGGAATCCGATCCCCTCGGCGGAGCCGTCCATCTCGGGGCCGTAGCCCCCGAGCCAGAAACGGGTCACGGGGTCAGTCGACGAGGTCGTGGCGCACGACCACCTGGTCGCGCTCCGGGCCCACGCCGATGACCGAGATGCGCGTGTTGCTCATCTTCTCGAGCGCGAGCACGTAGTCCTGCGCGTTCTTGGGCAGGTCGTCGAAGGTGCGGGCGACCGAGATGTCTTCGCTCCAGCCGGGGAAGTACTCGAGGATCGGCGTCGCGTGGTGGAAGTCGGTCTGGTTGACCGGCACCTCGTCGAAGCGCTCGCCGTCGACGTCGTAGGCGACGCACACGGGGATCTGCTCGAGTCCGGTGAGGATGTCGAGCTTGGTGAGTACGAGGTCGGTGATGCCGTTGACGCGCGTGGCGTAGCGGGTGATCGGGGCGTCGTACCAGCCGACGCGGCGCGGACGGCCGGTGGTGGTGCCGAACTCGAAGCCGCGCGAGCGCAGCCATTCGCCCTGCTCGTCGAAGAGCTCGGTCGGGAACGGACCCGATCCGACGCGGGTCGTGTACGCCTTGACGATGCCGACGATGCGGTCGAGCGCACCGGGACCGACGCCCGAACCGGTGGCCGCGCCACCCGCGGTCGCCGACGACGACGTCACGAACGGGTAGGTGCCGTGGTCGACGTCGAGCATGGTGGCCTGGCCGCCCTCGAACACGACGACCTCGCCGCGGTCGAGCGCCTCGGCGAGCAGATAGCCGGTGTCGGCGACCAGCGGGCGCAGCCGCTCGGCATACGAGAGCAGGTCTTCGACGATCTCGTCGACCGTGATGGCGCGGCGGTTGAAGATCTTCACCAACAGGTGGTTCTTCTGGTCGAGCGCACCCTCGACCTTCTGGCGCAGGATGTTCTCGTCGAACAGATCTTGCACGCGGATGCCGACGCGGTTGATCTTGTCGGCGTAGGCCGGTCCGATGCCGCGTCCGGTGGTACCGATCATGCGCTTGCCGAGGAAGCGCTCGGTGACCTTGTCGAGCGTGCGGTGGTACTGGGTGATGATGTGCGCGTTGGCGCTCACCTTCAGGCGCGACACGTCGATGCCGCGGGCGCCGAGCGCCTCGAGCTCGTGGAAGAGCACCTCGAGGTCGACGACGACGCCGTTGCCGATGACCGGCGTCACGCCGGGGGAGAGGATGCCGGAGGGCAGCAGGTGCAGGGCGTACTTCTCGTTGCCCACCACGACGGTGTGCCCGGCGTTGTTGCCGCCGTTGAACTTCACGACCCAGTCGGTGCGGTCACCGAGCAGATCGGTGGCCTTGCCCTTTCCTTCGTCGCCCCACTGCACGCCGACGATAACGATTCCTGGCATGGGTGTCCCCCTTGCTTTCGCCGGGTTTGCACCGGCTGATGAGCTGGCCCTTGTCGGGCTCCCCCATCCTATCGAAGGGGCCGACATCGCCTTCGGCGAGGTCCTGGCGGGATATGGACGGATGCTGTCGCTCCCGCGCATCGCGGATGTCGGAGGCCCCTGTCACCATCGGAGGATGTCGAAGACCGCTCCCCTCACCGGCGACCTGCCGGGCACGAAGCCCCGGCAGGGACCGCTCGTGCTGATCGCCGCCCTCGTGACGGTCGTGCTCTGGGCGTCGGCGTTCATCGGCATCCGCGGGGCGGGTCCGCACTTCGACCCGGGTGCGCTCGCGCTGCTGCGCATGGCGGTCGGCAGTCTCGTTCTCGCGATCATCGCGGTGCGCCACGGCATCCGTCTGCCCGCTCGCCGGCACTTGTGGCTGGTCGCGGTGTGGGGCGTCGGGTGGTTCTGCGTCTACAACCTGGCGCTCAACGCCGCCGAGCGCACGCTCGACGCGGGCACGGCGGCGATGGTGGTGAACCTCGCACCGCTGATGGTCGTGGTGTTCAGCGGACTCTTCCTGCGCGAGGGGTTCCCGAAGCCGCTGATCATCGGGGCGCCGATCGCGTTCCTCGGCGTCGTGCTGATCGGCATGAACTCGCAGGCGGCCGAGGGTGAGGGCCCCGATCTCACAGGGCTGCTGCTGGCCCTGCTCGCCGCGGTCATGTACGCGGGGTGCACGCTGCTGCAGAAGCATCTGCTGAGCGCCGGGTCCGATGCGACCACGCTCACCTGGCTCGGCGCGATGGCCGGCACCGTCGCGCTGCTGCCGTGGACGGGCAGCCTGATCGGTGCGATGCAGAGCGCTCCCCTCGGCTCGACCCTCTGGGTCGTCTACCTCGGCATCTTCCCCACGGCGATCGCCTTCACGACCTGGGCCTACGTGCTGCAGCGCAGCACCGCGGGGCAGACCTCCGCCACGACCTACGTCGTGCCCGCGGTCGCGATCCTGATGTCGTGGGCGATCCTCGGCGAAGTGCCGACCCCGCTGATGTTCCTCGGCGGCGCGCTCTGCCTGCTGGGTGTGCTCGTGACGCGGTTGCGGTGGGGGCGGCGGGGCTGACTCAGGCGTATCGATATACCGATCGCCATAGCGAATCCGGCCGAATCCGGCCGAATCCGCCCGAATTCGGCGCCCCACTTAGCGATATTCCGACAAGCCCGCGTCCAGAGTGGGAAACCGCCCGGAGATGCCGGAGTTCGTCCATTTCACGGCTACGGTGTCCGACGGTTCGACCGCCAGAGTGTCGAGCACGGAACGTCGGAGGAACGATGAAAACTGTGTGGCCCTTCGTGCGGATCGTCGCCGCCCTACTCGCGCTCGCGGCACTCGCGCGGCAGCTCACACGCGAGATCGCGACCGCCCAGGCGGCGACGACCGAATGGGGACGCGACATCCCCACCGCGGTCTCGAACTTCTTCAGTTTCTTCACCACGCTCTCCGGTCTCATCGCGGCCATCGTCCTGCTGATCGCCGCGGGGTGGATGCTGCGCACCCGCCGCAGCGACGACACGGAACCCCGCTGGCTCGCCGTGCTGCTCGCCTACGCGAGCACCTACATGATCACGACCGGCATCGTCTACAACCTGCTGCTCCGCGACATCCCCTCGCACAGCGCGACCGAGGCGTGGACGAGCGAGACGCTGCACGTCGTGCTCCCGATCGTGATGCTGCTCGACGTTCTCTTCGCACCGCGCCGCCGCGCACTCGGTTGGGGCACCGCGCTCCTCGCCGTGGTCTTCCCGATCGCGTGGGGCGGCTACACACTGGTTCGCGGGCCGTTCATCACCGACCCGTTCACCGCCACGCCCTACTGGTACCCGTACCCGTTCCTCGACCCGAACACCTCGAGCTGGGCCTCGGTGGGCCTGTACGTCGCCGCCATCGCGGCCGCGATCGTCGTCATCTCGCTCATCGTCGTCGGGATCGGGCGCCTCCGCGGCGCGCGAAAGCGTCACTAGGTCGCGCCGTTCGCCTCACCGCGACCTGTTCCGCCTCACCGCGACCCGATCGACCCCCGCGACAGACTCAGCGCCGCCAACCGGTCGGCGGCGAGCGTGCGCTTGAGCTCGAGCGATTCGCCGATCTCCGCCGCCAGACGCGGGCGCGTGCGGATCAGCTCGTCGACCGTCGCGAGCGGCAGCACCACGACCGTGAGGATCTCGCCGGCGACGGTGACCGCCTGCGTGCGTTCGCGGGTGAGGGCTGTCTGACCGATGATGTCGCCCTTCTCGGCCGCCGCGAACTCCACCCGCCCGCCGTCGACCTCGAGCGACAGGATCGCCCGGCCCGACACCACGACCCGCACCTCGTCGGGCACGACGCCGCTCGGCAGCACGATCTCGCCGACCCCGTAGCGCTCGAGCGACGAGGCCGTGAGCAGTGCCTCGAGGTCGTCGTCGCGCAGGTGCAGTGTCGACGCGATCGACCGCAGGGCCTCGGCGAGACGCCCGGGCTCGGCGATCGGATCGGTGGCGTCGCCGTCGAGCGCGAAGCCGTGGCGGCGCGCGGCGTACCAGAGCCAGGAGAGGTACGTCGACAGGGCGCGCGAAGCATCCGACGGCCCCGCCACCGGGATCGCGACGCCGTATGCCCCGGCGCCGGAGTAGCTGACGGATGCCCGTTCCCGCGCGACCTTCATCGGCAGGGCGTCGGCGACCTCGACGAGCAGCGCCATCACCTCGTGCGGCGGATCGTCGGTCGAGAACTTCACCGAGGTCGACGCGGAGTAGGGCCCGTCGGGCTCGCTGAGGTTGGTGAACGACGCACCGGAGAGGCTGGAGTTCGGCACGATCTGGATGCCGGAGCCGGTGTCGATGTGCACCGCGCGCCAGTTCACCTCGACGACCCGCCCGCGAACACCCGCCGCATCGAGGAAGTCCCCGATCTTGAACGGCTGCTCGAACAGCAGGAGCAAGCCCGAGATCACACCTCCCACCGCGTTCTGCAGCGCGAGGCCGATCACGATCGACCCGACCCCCAGGGCCGTGAAGAGACCGCCCACGTCGGCATCCCATACCCACGAGAACAGCAGGGCGAGGCCCAGCGCGACGAGCACCAGCCGGGCGATCTCGACGAAGATCGTCGGGATGCGCTTGCGCCACGAGTCCTCGGCGGCGTGCGCGAACAACGCCACGTTGAACGACGACAGCAGCAACAGGATCACCAGGAACCCGAACACGGTGGCGACCACACGGGTCCACACCTGCTCGGCGGGCGACTGGATCGCGAACGCCAACAGGGCGAACAGCGCACCGACCGGGATCACGCCGTTGCGCAGCAGTCGCAGCGGCCCGGCGAGTGCATTGTTGCGACGACGGAGCCCGTTGATCAGCTCGGTGAGGACGACCAGCAGCACCGGCACGCCCACGGCGAGCGCGATGACCCACCATCCCCAGCCGTCGCGGAACGCGTCCTCGAACATGTCAGGCCACCTTCCAGACCGTCTCGGTCGTGCCGCGGGCCTCGACGGTGCCCGCTTCGGTGAACGAGAAGATCTCGCGGGTGCGGTCGTAGACGGTCTGGCTCACGTAGACGCCCGGTTCGCCCGTGACCGATCGCACCCGGTAGGCGAGGTTCACGGCATCTCCCCACAGGTCGTAGGCGAGGCTCGTGCGGGCGACGAGCCCGCTCGTGACCGTGCCGGTATCGACACCAGCGCGCAGGCCGATCGACGACCCGTTCTGCGCGTTGAAGCGCTCGATCACCCCGAGCAGGTTCTTCGCGAACTCGACGCTGCGGCGCACGTTGTCGACGCGCGGCACGATCAATCCCGACGAGGCGAGGTACCCGCCGCGCAGGGTGCGCACCTTCTCGACCCCGGCCTTCTCGGCGGCCTCGTCGAAACCGCGCATGAGGGTGTTGAGGTGGCCGATCTCCTGCTCGGCCGAGAGCCCGCGCGCGTAGTCGTCGAAGCCGACGAGCTCGGCGAACACGACCGACACGTTCTCGTGCGCCTCCGAGATCGTCTCGTCGCCCTGTTTGTACTTCGCGGCGACGCTCTCGGGCATGAGCGTGAGCAGCAGCTTCTCGTTCTCGGCCTGCTGCTCATCGATGAGCTCCTGTTTGATGCGCAGGCTCGACGCCATGTCGTTGAACGCACTGCCCAGGTCGCCGAACTCGTCGCGCGCGCCCTGCGGCACCTGCACGTCGAGATCGCCCTCGGCGACCCGGTGCACCGCGCCGACGAGGCGGTGGATGGGTCGGGTGAAGACCTGGGCGAGCAACAGCGACAGCAGCGAGACGCCGAGCAGGATGCCGAGGAGCGACAGCAGCACGATGCGGGTGAAGTCGGCCACGGGGGCGAACGCCTCCGACGAGTCGATCCGGGCGATGATGACCCAGTCGAGTCCATCGACCTCCAGCGGGGCGTACGCGGTGACGCTGTCGATGCCGAGGTACCCGGGGCCCGTCGTGGTGCCGGTCCTGCCCGCCTGCGCCTCCGCCACCGCCCGCGTGTTGATCGGCTGGAGGAGCACCGTTCCCTGCACCTCGACGATGCGCTTCGCAACGCTCGGTGGGGTGCCGCCGTCGATCGCGAGCTGCTCGTAGTTCTCGGGGTCTTCGATGAGGCGCCGCGAGTCGCTGCGCATGAGGTCGTCGAGACCCACGAGGTACACCTCGCCCGTGTCGCCGAGACCCTGCTCCTTCCAGCCCTCCGACCCCGTCGTCAGGTCGTTGATCGTCTCCAACGACACCTGCAGGGCGAGGGCGCCGGTGATGCGGCTGTCGTTGCCGATGGGCGAGACCACCCACATCGTCGGCACGTTCAGCGAGGGGATCCAGCGTTCGAAGTCGGTGAGCACGACGGTGCTGACGGAGTTCGTGGCGATGGCATCCGCGTATGCCTGAGCGAGCATCGTGTCACGGTACGGACCCGTGTTCAGGTTGCTGCCGAGCTCGACGCCCTTGTACGCCGAGAAGACGATGTCGCCGTCGAGGTTGAGCAGGAGCGCGTCCTCGTAGTCGGCCTGCTCTATGAGCCGTCCGAGGTAGTCACCGTAGCGCTCGGTCGCTGCGGAGTAGGACGATCCGTCCTCGGCATCATTGTCGTTGAGCAGGGTGTCGTAATCGGCGTCGAAGTCGAGGTTCTGCGTGGTGAAGCGCGTCTGCAGGAACTGCCCGGCGTTCGACTCGGGGATGAAGGCGCTGTCACCGTACTGCTCGCCGGCACGCCCCTCCAGCGCGGGAATGAAGGTGTCGGAGTAGTAGGACTCGAGCTGCGCGCGCTCGTCGGCGGTGACCTCGCGCTGCTCCAGCTCCTCGTACCCCGCGTTCACGGTGGTCGAGAGCGTCTGCGCACTGAGGTTGCGCGACTGCAGCGAGGCATCCTTCTTGACGGCCTCGATCGCGTCGGTGACCTCGGCCGCGCGCATCGAGCGGATGGTGATGAGCTGATCGACCGCCGCGTCGTGCAGCGACTGGCGTCCGTTGATGAACCCCACGGCACCGACGATGACCGACGAGACGAGGCTCACCGCCAGGAGCATGATGAGCAGTTTCGACTGGATGCTGAGCCCGGGGCGCAGGCGCCGCAGTCGCCGTTCCGTCTTCTCCCCGACCGTGCCCTGCTCGCTCATCCGCGTCCTCCGTCGTCATCCGTGAGCGCGTCCCCACTCGGAGGTTATCGATATACCAACTCCATGCAAATGGTTTTTTCGCCTGATGTCATCGGTCTTCTACCGATACATTGGCGGCGGAGGCATGATGACGACTTGGTGGCCCTACCTGCGGATCGCCGCAGCCCTTCTCGGAGCGGCGGCGCTCGTGCGGCAGATCACGGTGTCGATCACGAACGCGCATTCGTCGACCACCGAGTGGGGTTCGCACGTGCCGACCGTCGTGGCGAACTTCTTCAGCTTCTTCACCGTGCTGTCGAACATCGGCGCCGTGGTCTCCCTGACGATCGCCGCGATCTGGATGATCCGCACGCGCCGCGACGACACCCCCGAACCCCGCTGGTTGGCCACGCTGCTCGTCTGCACCAGCACCTACATGATCGTCACGGGCATCGTCTACAACCTGCTCCTCCGGTACATCAACCTCGACGGGGTCTCGGAGGTGTGGACCAACGAGACGCTGCACGTGATCGTGCCGCTCGTCATGCTCCTCGATGTGCTCTTCGCGCCCCGTCGGCGCGCACTGCCGTGGAGCGCGGCCCTCATCGCCGTGATCTTCCCGCTGGTATGGACCGTCTACACGATGGTGCGCGCGAACTTCATCACGGGCCCGATCACCGGGAACCCGTGGTGGTACCCCTATCCGTTCCTCGACCCGCACGGCCCCGGCGGATGGGGCTCGGTCGTCGTCTACATCATCGGGATCGCGATCGGCATCATCGCCGTCGCCGCCGGTGTGGTCTGGGTGGGTCGTCGCCGAGGCATCCGCGTTCCCTGATCCGACGGGGCGCTCGGCCGATGGGGACTCCTCCCCATCGGCTCCGAGCCGGCGCGTCGGTGGATGCGGTTACCCTGGTGCGGGGGAAGGACGCGATGTTTCCCCGCGTGATCGAGGAGACTGCAGATGAACGAGCCCTACGCGCCGGACCCGTCGACGAATACGGCCCCTCCGCCCCCGCCCGCGCCTCCCGCGCCGGCACCCGCGCTTCGCAGCGAACAGCGCGACGCGCCGACGCCGCCTCCTCCCGCCGCGGCGGCGACGCCCCCGACGTTCCCGGCATCCGCTCCCGCCGCAGCTGCACAGGCCCCGTCATCCGCCCCGGCTCCGAAAGCGGATGCCGCGCCCAGGACGGCCCCGTCCGACGCGGAGATCTCGCGGGCGAGCGACGTGCTGAAGGTCGTCTCCGACGCCTACTCCGCGAAGATGGTGGGCCAGGAGCGCCTGCGCATGAGCCTGCTCATCTCACTCATCGCCGGCGGCCACATCCTGCTCGAGAGCGTGCCCGGCCTCGCCAAGACGACCGCCGCGAGCACCCTCGCCGACACGGTCAAGGCGCAGTTCAAGCGCATCCAGTGCACGCCCGACCTGCTGCCGAGCGACATCACGGGCAACCAGATCTACGACGCGGCGACCGGCTCGTTCCGCACCGTGCTCGGCCCCGTGCACGCCAACTTCGTGCTGCTCGACGAGATCAACCGATCGAGCGCCAAGACCCAGAGCGCCATGCTCGAGGCGATGCAGGAGCACCAGACCACGATCGGCGGTGAGGTGCACCACCTGCCGAAGCCCTTCCTCGTGATCGCGACGCAGAACCCGATCGAGCAGGAGGGCACCTACGAGCTGCCCGAGGCGCAGATGGACCGCTTCCTGCTCAAGGAGATCGTCGAGTACCCGAGCCCCGCCGAGGAGTTCGAGATCCTCGGCCGCATCGACTCCGGTGTGCTCGACCCCGACCGGCACGTCTCGAGCGCGATCTCGCTCGACGACGTCCACATGCTGCAGGACGTGGCCAGCCGCATCTACGTCGACCCCGCGATCCGCAACTACATCGTGTCGATCGCGTACGTCACGCGTAACCCCGCACCGTACATCGGCGACGACCGCGCCCGGTTCATCAAGTACGGCGCGAGCCCCCGCGCGAGCATCGCGTTCCTGCAGGCGTCGCGCGCCCTCGCCCTGCTCAAGGGTCGCTCGCACGTGCTGCCCGAAGACATCCGCGAGCTGCGCCACCTCGTGCTGCGCCACCGCGTGCTGCTGACGTTCGAGGCCGACGCCGAGGGCATCCGCAGCGAGGAGATCATCGACCAGATCTTCGCCGCCGTCCCCACTCCCTGACCCGGTCGCCGAGCCCGGAACCGTCGCCCCGCACCGGAACAGAAGCCCATGCCCAGTCTGATCACGCAGGTGAAGAGCAAGCTCTTCCTGCACTCGTCGCGCAAGTCGATGCACGCGCTCGACGGTGCGCACGCGTCGCTGCTGCGCGGGCGCAGCCTGGACTTCGAAGACCTGCGCAAGTACGAATACGGCGACCAGGTGCGCGACATCGACTGGCGCGCGACGGCCCGCCTGGGCACGCCGCTGGTGAAGCGATCGCGGGCGATGCGCATGCAGACGGTGCTGTTCGTCGTCGACACCGGGCGCTCGATGACGGCCCTCGCGGCCGACGAACGCCCGAAGAAGGACCTCGCGATCATGGCGGCCGGTGCTCTCGGCATCCTGACCCTGCGTCACGGCGACGACTTCACCACGGTGTACGGCGATGCCTCGCGCGCGCGTCGCCTGCCCCCCGGTCGCAGCGAGGGCGCGCTCGAGCACGCACTGCGCACGATCAGCCGGGCGACGGACGAGAGCACGGTTCCCAACGACCGCGACGGCCTGCTCTCGTACGTCACCCGCACGGTGTCGCGGCGCATGATCGTCGCCGTCATCACCGACGAGGCGCCCATCACGAGCGAGACCGAGCGGATGCTGCGCCGGCTGCGCGTGCAGCACGACGTGCTGTGGCTCACCCTCCGCGACGCGGATCCGGTGCTCGATCACGCGACCGGGCGTATCCGCAGCGACGTCGACAGCAGCTGGGACGTGCCGGACTTCGTGCAGGGCGATGCGGCGATCGTGCGCCAGCTCACCGCGCAGGCGCAGGCCGAGGAGGCGCACCTCGCCGAGACCCTGAAGCGCCTCGAGATCGGCCACGCCGTGCTCGAGGGTCAGGAGTCGGCCGTCCCCCAGCTGCTGCGCCTGCTCCACGGGGCGCTCAGCCGATCCGGCGGGAGGTCGAATGCCCGGGTCTGATGAGCTCTACCCGCCGGCGCAGTACGGCTGGGGCTGGGTGCTGCTCGCGTTCGGCATCCTCGCCATGCTGATCGTGGGCGCGTGGCTCGTGATCGCCCTCACGAAGCAGCGCCGCCCCGCCGACCGTCTCGGCATCGAGCAGCCGCAGCTGCTCACGGGCGACGTGCTCAGCCAGTTGCGCGTGGAGTACCTCGACCGCGTGCAGCAGATCGAGACCGACTACCGCGAGAAGCGGCTCTCGCCCCGCAACGCCAACCTCGAGCTGAGCCGCGTGGTGCGCACCTTCGTCAACGAGTACAGCGGCCTCGAGGCCCCGGTGCTCGCCCTCGACGACCTCGTCTCCCGTGGAGTGCACCCCGCCCTGATCGACGCGATGCGCCGGCACTACTATCCGAGCATCTTCCGCCAGGGCCCGCCGATCGATCCTCTCGCCGGCGCCGAGGCGGCGCGGACGGTGGTGCGCTCATGGCACTAGCGAACGGCTGGCTCATCATCGTCGCGGCCGCGGTCGTGATCGCCGCCCTCGGCATCGGTCTCGCGCTCGGACTGCGCAGCCGCGGGCAGTCCACGGGAACCGACCGCGCACGCATCGCCCGCGCGGAGCGTCTGCGCGCGCTGCCCGCGTTCCGCGAAGCGCTCTCCCGACGGATCATCGCCCTGAGCGGCATCCTGCTCCTGGGCGCGCTCACGGTCATCACGGCCGGTGTCGTGGCCGCCCGGCCGATGTCCTCCCAGACGATCCAGCCCGTCAACACGAGCCGCGACATCATGCTCTGCCTCGACGTCTCGGGATCGATGTCGGAGGTCGACGTCGAGGTGCTGACGGTGTTCGAAGAGCTGCTCGACGGCTTCGAGGGCGAGCGCATCGGGCTGACGATCTTCAACAGCTCGCCGGTGCAGATCTTCCCGCTCACCGACGACTACGACTTCATCCGCACGCACCTCGAGAGCATGCGCGAGAGCTTCGACTACGTCGATCAGATCCCCGAGCACTGGGTCGGCACGCTCAACGGCAACGGCGCCTCGCTGATCGGTGACGGGCTCGCCGCCTGCGCGATGGGCTTCGACCACCCCGACGACGAGCGTTCGCGCTCGGTGATCTTCGCGACCGACAACGAGATCAACGGCGCGTCGATCGTGACGCTCGAAGAGGCCGCGAACTACGCCGCGTCGAACGGCGTGCGCGTGTTCGCGCTGAACCCCGTCGAGGGCAAGGACGCGGATGTGAGCGCCGAACTCGCCGCGGCGGCCGAAGCGACGGGCGGTCAGGCCTACGGACTGCGCGACACGACCACGGTCGGTGACATCGTCGAGCAGGTGCGCGAGCAGGATGCGACCGAGCTCCGCGGCGAGGCGCAGGTGGTGTGGACCGACGCCCCCGATCTGTGGATCGTGGTCGTCTCGATCGCGCTGCTGTCGTTCGTGGTGCTGCTGTGGAGGGTGCGACTGTGATCTTCCAACCCGCCATCAACGTCTTCCTGCTCCTGCTGCTGTTCGCCCCGATCGCCGCGCTCGTGGTGTGGGTGCTCGTGCGCGCGCCGAAGGACGCGGGGCGCTCGACCGCCCAGACGCGCAACCACCGTCTGCTCTGGGCGCTGCGGTTGGCCGCGGTGCTCGCCTGCTTCGTCATGCTGCTGCGCCCCGGCATCCCCGGCGGCGCCACGCAGACCCTCGCGACCGACACCGACATCGTGCTGGTGGTCGACACGACCGCGAGCATCGTCGCCGAGGACTGGGCCGACGGCGAGCCGCGCCTCGACGGCGTGCGCGCCGACATGCGCACGATCATCGCCGAGTACCCGGGCGCGCGCTTCGCGCTGCTCACCTTCGACGCCGCCGCCGAACTGCGGATGCCGTTGACCACCGACACCACGGCGCTGGTCGGGTCTCTCGACGTGCTGCGCCCCGAGGTCACGAGCCAGTCGCGCGGAAGCTCGATCGGCATCGCCGCGACCCTGCTCGGGCAGACGCTCGCGTCGGCGGCCGAGTCGTCGCCCGACCGCTCGCGCATGGTGTTCTACTTCGGCGACGGCGAGCAGACCGTGTCGTCGGACCCCGAGTCGTTCGCCGCGAGCGCGCCCTACATCGACGCCGGCGCGGTGTTCGGGTACGGCACCGCCGAGGGCGGGCCCATGCGCATCACCAGCGGCGGCGTCGACGGAAAGGATGCCGGGTACATCCAGTACCAGGGCTCCGATGCGCTGTCGGTCGTCGATGAGCAGAACCTGCAGGCGCTGGCCGCCGAACTCGGCGTCGAGTACGAGCACCGCACAGCCGACACCGAGCCGAAGCTGCCCGAGGCGCCGACGACCACCACGAACTACGCCGAATCGGGCGAGGTCGGCAACGTGACCGAGCTCTACTGGATCGCGGCGCTCGTGCTCATCGTGCTGCTCGGGATCGAACTGGCGCGCGCGGCCATGCTGATCGCCCGCCTGCGCGGCTTGCGCACCCCGAAGGGAGGCACGGCATGACCGACGCTCCGTCCGCCACCGCGACCGACCCGCAGGCCGCGGCCGCGCAACTGCTCGCCTCGAACCGTCGGCGCCGCAGCATCCGTCGATGGATCGCGATCGGTTCGCTGCCCCTCGTGCTGGTGTCGCTGTTCTTCGTGGGCAAGATCCTCAGCATGTACGCGTTCGCGCACCAGGCGATCAGCGCCTATGTCGTCGACGACTACGCGGGCTCCGAGGCGGCGGCCGAGGGCCAGGAGTTCCTCAACTTCTTCGAGCCGTACAAGGCCCCCTTCAACGTCGGCACCGCGCTCGCGGGCGCCGAGGAACTGCCCGAGGCACGCACGAAGCTCGAAGAGGCCCTCGACCTGGCGACGGGCCTGGAGGTCTGCGCCGTGCGCGTCAACCTCTCGCTCGTGATCGAGCGGATGGGCGATGCGGCCCGCGAGGGCGGCGACGGCGCCGGTGCGGCCCAGCTGTACGCCGAGGCGCTGACGATCGTCGTCGAGACGCCCGAGGAGTGCAACAGCGAAGAGGCCGAGAACCAGTCGTCCGATCCGGATCGCGACATGGGCGAGAGCCTCGACGACTCCGAGGAGCGCCTGAAGGAGAAGCAGCAGCAGGAGCAGGAGCAGCAGCCCGACCCGCAGGAGGGCGAGGAGCAGCAGGAGCAGCCGCAGCAGCCCGACGAGCAGAAGCTCGACGACCTCAAGGACAAGCTCGACCAGGGCACGCAGGAGCGCGACCAGCAGCAGGGCGGCGACGAGCCCGGCTCGGGAACGGACAGGCCATGGTGATGGATCACGAGAGCCAGCGCGCCCGCTACCTCGCGGGCGCCGAAGGTGCGCCACCCGTTCCGCCGCCCGGCGGCTACCGCGGTGCGCGCCGCGGCACCGGACCGCAGGAGGCACCGGCGTTCCCGACGTTCGTGTCGGTGGCCGACGGCGACGACGAGCGCCGGTCGGCGAACGCGATCGGATGGATCGCCCTGCTCGCCAGCATCCTGTTCGCCATCGTGCTGCTGGGCACGATGCTCGCCGGCGGCACCGACCTGCTCTACGGCGTCACGATGCTCGCCCTGCAGCTCGTGCTCGTCGCGGTCATCATCGCGGCGATCGCCACGAAGCGGGGGCGGATGCTCGGCGCGATCGCCCTCGTCATCGCGGTGCTGTTCAACGTCGCCACCGTCGGCGGGCTCAGCGCCCTGCAATCGTCGGCCAGCGGCAACTACGACGGATCGAAGTCCGACGAGCAGAAGCACGCCGAGGCCTACCCCGGCATCAAGGGCACCGACAACCAGGACGTGCTGAACCAGCAGTCGCTCGAGGAGGTGCGCGCCGAGGCCGACAGCCTCTTCGCCGACGTGCGCCAGCGCCTCAGCGACGAGTTCGGCTACACCTGGACGCAGTTCACCGACGAAGACCTGCGGCCCGAGCGCAACGGCTACGGCGGGGAGTCGATGCTCTACGAGTACGGTTCGTCGGGCTGGGCGACCATCGAACCGGTCCAGGACTACGCGCGCAAACAGCAGGTCATGTCCGTGATCGATCAGGTCGTGCAGGAGCACGGCATGTACGGTCTGTACGCCTTCAACGACCCGACCGGATCGGGCATCGACCCGACGATGATCGAGAAGCTCTACGGCAGCGACGACCCGCGCACCCAGCACACGTGGGAGTCGTACACCGAGAACTACCCCGATCCGCTGCGCTTCTATGCGACGATCTACGACCTGTCGAACGACACGGACGGCGGATTCAGAACCGAGCGCGAGGCGCAGAACGCGCGCACCGGCGAGCCGGTCGAGGGACTGCAGCTGTTCGTGATCGCGAGCGCCGTGCTCAGTGACGACGACCGCGACGAGTTCGAGAAGAAGATCCAGGAGTACCCCGGGTTCTGAGGCCCGGGGCCGCTGCCCCTCGCTGGGTCGCTGAGCCTGTCGAAGCGTCCCACCCCCGCCGAGGCGCTCAGCTCGCGAGCGCGAGACCCGCGGCGAGCGCGAAGCCCAGAACGGTCGCGAGACCGGTCGACTCCTTGGCCTTGGACTGGGCCTCCGGCACCATCGAATCGACGAGCATCACGAGCAGCGCCCCGGCCGCGAAACCGCTGGCCGCGGTGCGGAATGCGTCGCCGGTGATGCTCGCGAGGCCGAAGCCCGCGACGGTCGCGGCGGCGCAGATCACGGCGACGCCGGCCCACAGCAGCAGTACGCGCGAGCGCTTCATGCCGCCGTCGAGCAGGTCGGCGGCCGAGCCGATCGATTCGGGCAGGTTGGAGACGAGGATGGCGACGACGAGCGCGATGCTCACCGGTTCGCCGGCCGCGAGGCCGATGCCGAGCACGAGCTGCTCCGGGATGCCGTCGAGCAGTGCACCGACGGCGAGTTGTCCGCCGCCCGCGTCGCCCTTCTTCTTCGCGGCGCGCGCGTCGAGGATGCGTGCGGCGACGTAGTAACTGATCGCGCCGAGGGCGACGCCGATGACCAGAGGGAACGGGCCCCCGCGATCGAGGCCCTCCTCCCAGAGCTCGAAGGCGATCGAGGCCATGAGCGCGCCCGCACCGAAGCCGAGCACGATGCCCAGCCAGCGCGGCGGCCATTTCCGCAGCATCGCGAGCACGGCACCGATGAACAGCGGCGCCGCCGCGACCACGCCCCACAGCACTGCTGCGCCCATGAGCACCTCCGTGGCCCACTCTGGCACGACAGCGCGCCGACGGCATCCGCCTCTCCCATACGGAGGAGATCTCTCTCCCATACGGAGGAGATCTCTCGCTCCGCAGGACGGATTCGAGGATTCCCTCCTCCGTTGCGTGCGATCTCCTCCGCTGCATGCGCCGGAGCCGGCAGCCGCACGCCGGCAGCCGGGCGCCGGCAGCAGTCCGGAATGGACCGCAGCCGGATGCCGTCACGCATTCGGGAGCGACACGCCGCCCGCCGTAGACTGGAGGGTATGTCCAAGGTCCTCCAGTCCCTGCCCGTCGGCGAGCGCGTCGGCATCGCCTTCTCCGGAGGACTCGACACCTCCGTCGCCGTCGCGTGGATGCGCGAGAAGGGCGCCGTGCCCTATACGTACACCGGCGACCTCGGGCAGTACGACGAAGACGACATCGAGTCGATCCCGGGCCGTGCGCTCGAGTACGGCGCCGAGGCCTCGCGCCTGGTCGACGCCAAGACCGCGCTGGTCGAAGAGGGCTTCGTGGCGCTCTCGTGCGGTGCGTTCCACATCCGCTCGGGCGGCAAGACCTACTTCAACACCACTCCCCTCGGACGCGCGGTGACCGGCACGATGCTGGTGCGCGCCATGAAGGAGGACGGCGTCGACATCTGGGGCGACGGCTCCACCTACAAGGGCAACGACATCGAGCGGTTCTACCGCTACGGCCTGCTCGCCAACCCGCGTCTGCGCGTCTACAAGCCGTGGCTCGACGCCGACTTCGTGACCGAGCTCGGCGGGCGCAAGGAGATGAGCGACTGGCTCGTCGCCCGCGACTTCCCGTACCGCGACTCGGCCGAGAAGGCCTACTCGACCGACGCCAACATCTGGGGCGCGACGCACGAGGCCAAGACCCTCGAGCACCTGAACGTCTCGCTCGAGACCGTCGACCCGATCATGGGCGTGAAGTTCTGGGACCCGTCGGTCGCGATCGACAGCGAAGACGTCACCGTGACGTTCGAGGCCGGCCGCCCGGTCGCCCTCAACGGCGTCGAGTTCTCCGACCCGGTCGCGCTCGTGCGCGAGGCGAACACGATCGGCGGACGCCACGGCCTCGGCATGAGCGACCAGATCGAGAACCGCATCATCGAGGCGAAGTCGCGCGGCATCTACGAGGCCCCCGGCATGGCCCTGCTGTTCATCGCCTACGAGCGCCTGGTCAACGGCATCCTGAACGAAGACACCCTCGCGACGTACCACGAGCAGGGCCGCCGCCTCGGTCGCCTGATGTACGAGGGTCGCTGGCTCGAGCCGCAGTCGCTCATGCTGCGCGAGTCGATCCAGCGCTGGGTCGGCCTCACGATCTCCGGATCGGTGACGATCCGTCTGCGCCGCGGTGACGACTGGACCATCCTCGACACCGTCTCGCCGAACCTGTCGTACGGCCCCGAGAAGCTGTCGATGGAGCGCGTCGGCGATGCGGCCTTCGGCCCGGTCGACCGCATCGGCCAGCTCACCATGCGCAACCTCGACATCGCCGACTCGCGTGCCCGCCTCGAGCAGTACGCGGGCCTCGGCCTCGTCGGCGGCGCCACGGGCGAGCTCGTCGGTCGCGTGACCGCCGGCGAGTCGGGCGAGATCACGGGTGCGGTCGAAGAGGTCGACGAGAACCTCGCCGACGCGGTCGACACGGCTTCCGAAGGCGCGGCCTTCGACTCCGGCACGGACTGACCCCTCGCGGGTTTCGATCAGGGGGCGGATGCTGCGGCATCCGCCCCCTTTTCCGTGCGGTCTCGCGGAGTGCGTGACACGAGCGGATGCTGTGAGTCCGTCGAGTTATCTTGCACACAGCCGTGCACATTAAGTACACTCGAATCCATGACCACCCGCGCACCCCGTCGCGACGCCATCGAGAACCGCGCCGGCATCCTCGACGCCGCCCGTTCCGCGCTCTCCGTCGACCCCTATGCCTCGGTCGACGTGATCGCCCGCAGCGCCGGCCTCTCGCGCCGCACCCTCTACGGCCACTTCGACGACCGCGAAGCCCTCATCCGCGAACTCATCTCGACCGGCGCCCAGCGCTTCAACGCCATCGCCGAATCCGTGACCGATGCCGACGCCCGCCTCGCCCTCGCCCGCCTCACGGCACGCCTCTGGCACGAGGCCGCGCACGTGCAGGTCGCCGCCGCCCTCGCGCTCGACGAGGCGCACGTGCAGCACACGGCCGACGCCCTCGCCCCGCTGCGCCGCACGGTCGCCGCCCTGGTACGCCGCGGCCAGGACGACGGCAGCTTCCGCAGCGACCTCGCCGCCCCCACCCTCGCCCGTCTCATCGAGGAGATCGCGCGCACGGTCATCTCCCGCACGGATGCCGCGAGCACGGGCGCCGCGAACCTCGCCGTCCGCGCGGTGCTCAGCATCGCCGGGCTCTCGTGGCGCGAAGCCGATGAGCTGCTCGCCGCCCACCCCGACATCGTCACCGGCCCGACGGAGGTCCCCGCATGAGGATCACCCTGCACGACGTGAGCAAGGGCAAGAACGGCCAGGCCCTCCCGCCCACGACTCTCGAGTTCCACACCGGCGAGGTGCGGTACGCCCTCGCCGAGACCGAGCAGCGCCCGACCGTCCTCGGCCTGATCGCGAGCGGACGCATGCGCCCCGAGACCGGTCGCGTCACGATCGATGACTCCGAGAGCGCCAGGGAGCTGCGCCGCCGGGTCGCCCTCGTCGACGCCCCCGACGTCAGCGACCCGCACCCCGACATCTCGCTCGCGGGCGTCGTCGGCGAGGAACTGATGTTCGCCGGGCTCGGCGCGACGCCGCTGCACGCCAAGCGCTGGCTGTCGCAGCTCGGGTACGCCGAGCTCGCCTCGGTGCCGATCGGCAACATCGACCCCTCGGCGCGCGTGCGCATCCTGTGCGAGCTCGCGGTGCTGCGCGACGGGACGGATGCCGTCGTGCTCGTGTCGCCCGACCGGCACGGCGGCTCGCCCGACGGCTGGTGGCGCATCGCCGCCGAGTTCGCCGAGCGCGGGTTCGCGATGCTCGTGATCCTCGGCGGTTCGGCAGCCGTGGCGCTGGAGCGGATGCAGGAGCTCGGCGCGGTCAACGCCTCCGGCCCGGTCGAGCCACTCGTGCTCGAGCCGGAAGCGGATGCCGACGCAGAAGCGGATGCCGAAGAAGCCCGGTCCCTGAGCGAGGAGCGCAGCGACGAGACGGCGGGCGCTCAGGAACCCGAACCCGAAGAAGCCCGGCCCCTGAGCGAGGAGCGCAGCGACGAGACGAAGGGCCGCACCACAGACCCCGACCCCGACCCCGACGACGAAGACGAAGACGACACGAACGGAGCCGCCTCATGAAGGTTCCCGCGATGATCGCGGCCGAGCTGCGGCGGCTGACGGCGAGCAAGATGGGCATCATCGCGCTCATCGCGCTCGTGTGCGTGCCGATCCTCTACGGCGGCCTCTACCTCTGGGCGAACCAGGACCCCTACGCCAAGTTCCCCGAGGTGCCGGTTGCACTCGTCGTCGACGATGCGGGCGCGCCGTCCACGGCATCCGACGCCGCCGCCGGCGACACCGTCAACTACGGCGAGGACGTCGCCGACAACCTCATCGACGGCAACGCCTTCGACTGGCAGCGGATGACGGCCGACGAAGCAGCGGATGCCCTGCGCCACGGCACCGTCGACTTCACCGTGACCATCCCCTCCGACTTCTCGACGGCGCTGACCTCGGCCGCGGGCGACGACCCGCACCAGGCCCGCATCGACCTCGAGACCAACGACGCGAACAACTACCTCGCATCGTCGATGGGCACGCAGGCGGTCGAGAAGATCCGCAGCTCGGTGGCCGAGATGGTCGGCAGCGAGGCGGCCGAGCGGCTGCTCACCGGGCTCAGCGACATCCGCGACAGCCTCGTGACCGCGACCGACGGGGCGACGCAGCTGACCGACGGCGCGAACACCGCCGCCACGGGCAGCGCGACCCTCGCCGACGGCACGGCCCAGCTGGCCGACGGCACCGCGCAGCTCGCCTCCGGCGCCCAGACCCTGGCGACCGGGGCGCAGTCCCTCGCCGACGGCGCCGCGCAGGTGAGCGACGGCAACCGCCAGCTCGCCGACATCGCCGACCGGGCGGGCTCGGTCGTGCAGCAGGCGACGGATGCCCTGCCGCAGGTGCGCACCGACATCACGACGATCCTCACCGATCAGGGCCTCACGCCCGAGGAGATCGACCAGGTGCTCGCGAAGCTCGACCCGCTCGCGACCCGGCTGCAGGACGGCAACGCGACCGTGCAGGCGGATGTCGGCAAGATCGATCAGCTCGCGGATGGCGCGGCACAGGTCGCGTCCGGAGCGGCGACGCTCTCGACCGGCGCCTCGAGCCTCGCCACCGGTGCGGGCACGGTCGCGGAGGGCGCGGCATCCGCCAACGACGGCGCGGCGCAGCTGCGCGACGGACTGAGCACCCTCGCCGGCGGAGCGGCCGAACTGCGCGACGGCTTGGCATCCGGTGTCGACCAGATCCCGGCATCCACCCCCGAGCTGCGCAGCCTGCAGGCCGACACGATCGCCGACCCGGTGAAGGTGTCGAGCGACAAGGTCGCCTCGGCCGAGGACTATGGTGCCGGGCTCGCCCCGTTCTTCGCCGCCCTCTCGGCCTGGATCGGCATCTACGCGCTGTTCCTCATCGTCAAGCCGATCTCGCGGCGCGCGATCACCGCGCTGCACTCCCCGATCCGCATCACGCTCGCCGGGTGGCTGACGCCCGCGGCGCTCGGCGCGGTGCAGATGGTGGGGCTCATGGGCATCCTCGCGCTCACCCTCGGGTTCACGTTCAACCATCCGCTCGGCACCCTCGGGGTGCTGGTGTTCGCCTCGGCGACGTTCGCGGCGATCATCCTCGCGCTCAACGTGTGGTTGGGCTCGGTGGGGCAATTCCTCGGGCTCGTGCTCATGGTGCTGCAACTCGTCACCGCCGGCGGTACGTTCCCCTGGCAGACGCTGCCCGCCCCGCTCGCGGCACTGCACCACGTGCTGCCGCTCGGCTACGTCGTCGATGCGATGCGGCAACTGATGTACGGGGGTGATCTCGCCCGAGCGGGCGGCGACCTGATCGTGCTCGGCATCTGGTTGGTCGGTGCGCTGCTGTTCGCGATGATCGGCGTGACACGCATGACGCATCGGCGCACGCTGCGCGACCTGCAGCCCAGCCTCATCGGCTGAGGTCCGGCGCGGGGCGGGGGCTGAGTCCCCGGCACGGGGCGGGAGGCCGTCTCTACTAACGTGGAACGGTGCCCACCAGCTATCTCGCCCCCGCCGGGACCCCCGTCACGCTCCTCGAGTTCGAGCACGCCGGGTCGACACTGATCGCCGAGACCTTCGGCGAGGGCGAGCCGACGTTCCTTCTGCTGCACGGCATCGGCATGGGGCGCAGCGTCTACCTCGACATCGCGCAGCGGCTCCCGGGTCGGCTCATCGCGCTCGACCTGCCGGGGTTCGGCGAGGCCCCCGAACCCACCCGCACCCTCACGATGGAGCGCCACGCCGACCTCGTCGCGGCATACCTCCGGCACACGGGCGAGGGACCCGTCGTGGTGATCGGGCACTCGATGGGCAGCCAGATCGCGGCGGAGCTCGCGGCACGGCATCCGCTCCTCGTCTCGGGCGTCGTGCTCGCCGGGCCCACCGTCGACAAGACCAAACGCAACCTCGCGGCGCAGGGCTCGTACCTGATGCGCGACCTGATGGGCGAGCGACCGCTGGTAATCTGGCGCGGCGCGCGCGAGTACCTGCGCGGCGGGCCGCACCTGATCCGCAAGATCAGGGCCACGATCGCTCACCAGCCCGAGAAGGCGTTCGTGCGCATCACGGTGCCGGTGCTCGTGCTGCGCGGTGAAGACGACCCGCTCGCGCCGATGAGCTGGTGCCGTGCGATCCTCGATGCGATCCCCGGTGCTCGGCTCGAGGTGATCCCCGACCACGGGCACGGCACGCTGATCAGCGACTCCGAGCCCGCCGCCCGCCTGATCGAGGGCTTCGCCGCCGAGTTGTGAGGGGCGTGGCGCAGCGCGCATAACTCCGGAGAAAGGTCGCACGCACCGGCCACATGCTCGCGGTAGCCACATCGACGGCGCTTTCTCCGGAGTTATGAACAGAGCGTCCAGAGCGAACGCTCGGACGAGCGCACTCCTCCCCCTCACCGGCCACCGGTCTCGGACGTCGACAACTCCGGAATTCTGCGCGCTCTCGCCCCCTTTACGAGCGCAAGTGCGCGCTGAGCCCCTGAGTATCCGGAATTATGAACGCCGGCCGCGTCCGCCACGCATGCCAAGAGCAGCCATCACGTCGATCACGGCACCTCGCACGATGTCCGGTCGCTCCATGACGTCCGTTGCAAGCGGTCGAATCGTGACGTAGCCGCGTGCGGCAGCAGCCAGGTCACGTCTCCGATCCTCGACCTGCGCAAGCCATCCTTCGTGAAACTCCCTGCTGTCGCACTCGATGATCAACCACCCCTCGATGACGAAGTCCACCCGCCCGACTCCTTCTATGCGCACCTGCGTCTCGTACTCCGCGCCGATCGCCTTCAGGATGAGGCGCATGAAGGTCTCCGGCCCCGACTCTGCGGTCGCATCGACGAGGGAAAGAAGGCGGGCGTAGCGCTGCGGCAACCCGTCGAAGATTGTGGCGAGTTGTCTCCGAGTCAGAAGCCTGTGGTGGAGCAGGCTGTCGAGCGTCGCCAGTGCACCACGAGGCGTCTGGCATCTGATCGCATGTCGGACGACATCCTCGAATGCCGCCGCATGCAGGGGCGCCGGCACGGACGACGGTGCGCTCCAATGCAGCCGAGTGCGTGCTGAGCCAGGCGGTCGCACGCGCGACGCGTCGGGTGCGAGTTGCACGTGCAGGCCCGAGGCCCGATGCACGAAGATTCCGATCGCCACGAGAAGCGACAGGCAGGACAGTCGTCCACCGATGCGCACGGCCTCTGCGACCTCGGCCGCGATGTCCGGATACGCATAGCGATCTCGTCGCAGTCGTAGCAGCGCTCCCGCCTCGACGGCCCGCGTGATCGAGCGCCCGCTCACCCCGCGAGCGAGCAAATTCGATCGCGTGAACACGCAGGGCGCATACACCTCTACGACTCGATCTCTGACGGCTTTCTTGCTGTTTCGCACCACAGCAGTGTGTGCGGCGGGGGGCCTGCGCTACTCACGTATCGCGGACATCGGAACAAGTCCGGCACACTGGCGCACCGTGGAGGAGTAGTGGCGCCCTCCCAGCTTGTTCATGACTCCGGAGAAACTGATGGGATGGCGCTCAGGACAGCAGATTCAGGTGGATAGTGCCTGATTATCCGGAGTTGTGAACACACGCCCCCGCGCACTACCCCGCGGCGGGCGGGGTCTGCTTGGCGTCGGCGAGCTCGTCGACGACGAGGTGGCGCTGATCGGCGGAGCCGTTGCGGTAGGCCTGGCGTCCGACCATGTGCGCCGAGAGCGGGGCGGTCGCGAACTGCATGAGCACGATCGGGGCGACCAGCAGCAGCCCCAGCAGGATGCCGCCGACGCTGCGCTGCGCGAGGGCGACCGCGAGGCAGATGAACACGAGTCCGAGCACCTGCGGCTTCGTGGCGGCGTGGAGCCGCGACGGCACATCGCGGAAGTGCAGCAGTCCGACCGCTGCCGAGAGGCAGAGCAGCGCGCCGAGCAGGATGAGCACGAGCACCGTCACGTCGATGACGGCGTCGGGGATGACGAGACCGAAGATGTTCATGGCGTCGTGTTGTCCCTTCGTGCGACGAAGCGGGCGACCGAGATCGATCCGAAGACGCCGATCGCGGCGATGATGAGCAGCACCGGGATGCTGCGCGTATGGCCGTTGATCGCCATCTCGGCACCGAGCACGCACATGACCTCGGTGAGCAGCACGTCGGAGGCGACCGCACGGTCGAGGATCGTGGGCCCGCGGAAGATGCGGATGACGGTGAGGATCGCGGCGATGCCGAACACCACCATGATCACGAGCAGCAGGATGTTCACCGGGCACCGCCCTTCGTCGAAGACCCGGCGGCGGTCGCGCGTGCCCGCTCATCGGCCTTGAGCGCACGATACTGCGCGGGATCGCCGAGCGCACGCACCACCCGCTGCTCCCAGCGCAGCACGATGCGGCGCTGCTTCTCGACGTCGTCCATCCCATCCACGCCGATCACGTGCATGTAGAGAACGCGGCGATCACGATCGGCCTCGACCACGAGCGAGCCCGGCACGAGCGACGACACGACCGCGACGTGCGTCATGACGAGGTCGTCGGCGTGGCGCAGCGGCACCGCGATGATGGCGGTGCCCGGCTGCTTGCGGAAGTCGAAGACCTGGATGGCGACGGTGACGGCGCCTCGCAGCAGCGCCCACAGGAACTGCACCACGAACAGCGCGGCGTAGAAGACGTTGACCCGCCCCGACAGCTCGACCGTCGGCAGGCGGAACACCCGGGTCACGAACACCGCGACGACGAGTCCGGAGACGAACGCCAGCAGCGTGAACTGCCCCCACAGCAGCATCCACAGCACGACCAGCCAGGCCAGGAACGGCAGCTGGGCGCGCAGGTCGCGCCAGAAGTGGCGCTTGCCCTCGGGACTCATCCGCCCACCTCCTCTTCGAGCTGCACGAGGTTGACGGGCTGCAGCAGCGTCTCGCCGATGCGGTCGCAGAGCTCGTAGAGCGGGCCCGCGAAGACGGTGAGCGCGACGGTGACCCCGACCATGCCGGCGGTCGCGAGCGTCATGATCTTGGGGATACGGCGACGCTCCTGCTGCTCATCGGCGGCGGGCGCGTTGCCGAGGTACGAGATGCGTCCCTCGGTCTCGGTCGAGTCCTCCTCCTCACGCCAGAACGCGAGGTTCCAGGCGCGCATGAGCGCGTACAGGGTGAGGAGCGAGGTGAGGATGCCGCCCATGATCAGCACGATCATGAGCGGGGTGCCGACGGATGCCGCGGCCTCGAAGAGTGCGAACTTGCCGATGAACCCGGAGAAGGGTGGCAACCCGCCGAGGTTGATCGCGGGGATGAAGTAGAGCACCGCGATCACCGGCGCGATCTTCAGCAGCCCCTTGACCCGCAGGATCGAGGTGCTGCCGGCTCTTCGTTCGATCAGTCCCACGGCGAGGAACAGGGTCGTCTGCACGACGATGTGGTGCACGATGTAGTACACCGTGGCGCCGATGGCCGCGGGCGTCGCGATCGCGAGACCGAAGATCATGTACCCGACGTGGCTGACGAGTGTGAACGACAGGATTCGTTTGAGCTCGGCTTGCGCGACGGCACCGAGCACGCCGACGACCATGGTCGCCAGCGCGATGATCAACAGCAGCGTGTCGATGCTGTTCGAGGCGAACAGCTGCGTCTCGGTGCGGATGAGCGCGTAGACGCCGACCTTGGTCAGCAATCCGGCGAAGACGGCGGTGACCGGGGCGGGCGCGGTCGGGTAGGAGTCGGGCAGCCAGAACGACACCGGGAAGATGGCGGCCTTGATGCCGAACGCCACGACGAGCATGAGGTGCAGCACGAGCTGCGTCTCCTGCGGCAGCTCGGCCATGCGCTCGGCGATCTGCGCCATGTTGACCGTGCCGACGGCTCCGTAGATCATCGCGATCGACGCGAGGAACAGGATCGACGACACGAGCGACACCACGATGTACACGGCGCCGGTGCGGATGCGCGACTCGGTGCTGCCCAGCGTGATCAGCACGTACGAGGCCACGAGCAGGATCTCGAAGCCGACGTACAGATTGAATAGGTCGCCCGCGATGAAGGCGTTGAAGATGCCCGCCGCGAGGATCAGGTACGAGGGGTTGAAGATAGAGATCGGGGTCTCGTCGGTGCCGTCGGCGGCCCCCTGGCCGATCGAGAAGAGGAGCACGGCGAGCAGCACGATGCTCGAGATCAGCACGAGGAGGGCGGCGAGCCGATCGACGTAGAGCACGATGCCGAACGGCACCGGCCATCCGCCCACCGACACCGCCATCGGGGTGTCGCCGGCGTCGACGGCGACCAGCAGCACGGCGGCGATCACCGAGACGGCGGCGAGCGTCACGACGGTGACGAACACCTGCAGGCGCGCGTTGCGACCGAAGACGAGCGTGATCGCGGCGCCCAGCAGCGGGAGCCCGACGAGGAGGGGGACCAGAACGCTCATCGGCGATCCTCCTCATCGGTGTGCTCGGGGGCGTGGTCGTCGGATGCTTCGGCATCCGTCTCATCGACGGATTCGGTCTCCACCTCGTCGTCGTCGGGAGGCGCCGATTCGGCATCGAGGACGCCCGCGGAGGCATCCGCCCCGTACGAGCCGTACGCCCGATCGACGGGCGCGTCGTCTTGGATCGAGGAGTGGTCGCGCATGTGGAGCACCGTGATCGGCGCGGTCTGCACGCCGACGAAGTCGGTGGTGGCCTCGTCGTCGTCGGACTCGGACTCGTCGTCCATGAGATCTTCGTCGGCGTCGGTGCGCTCGCGCAGCGCGATGTCGGCCTCGTCGTCTTCGACCGTGTCGGCCTGGCCCAGCTGCCAGGATCGGTAGATGAGCGCGAGCATGAATGCCGAGACCGCGAACGTGATGACGATGGCGGTGAGGGTGAGCGCCTGCGGGAGCGGGTCGCTGATCTCGCCGTCGACGCCGTAGAACGGAGCGCGTCCGGGCACGCCCATGACGATCATCAGCAGCAGGTTCGTCGCGTTGCCGAGCAGCAGGAATCCGATGAGCACTCGGGTCAGGCTGCGCTCGAGCATCGCGTACACGCCACAGGCGAAGAGCACGGCCATGATCACGATGAGGGTGAGCGAGACGTCCATCAGTGGGCACCCCGCCTCTCACGCGAGACCATCGGCGCATCGCGCAGCGCCTGGGTCTGACGGTCGACCTCGGCCCCGAGGCTGCGCAGCACGTCGAGCACGAGGCCGATGACTACGAGGTAGACGCCCACGTCGAAGATCGTCGAGGTGACGAACTCCATGTGGCCGAAGCCGGGGATCTCCCACTCCCAGAACGTGCTGGTGAGCGGCGCCTGGCCGAAGAACAGGGGGATCAGCGCGCTGCCGACCGCGAGGATGAGGCCCGCGCCGAGCAGACGTCCCGCGTCGGTGGGTGCGGCTGCTCCGAGCTCCCAGCGGCCACCCGCGATGTAGCGCATGACGAGCGCCATGCCCGCGACGAGACCGCCGGCGAAACCGCCGCCGGGGAGGTTGTGACCGGAGAAGAGCAGGAAGATCGACACCACGATGATGGTGTGGAACAGCACGCGGACGATCACCTCGAGCAGGATCGACCGGTTCTCGGGCTTCATCTTCGTTCCGCCGACGAGCCAGGCCCGGGGGCTGCTCTCGTTCTCGGTGGTCTGGAAACGGATGCCTTCGGTCGTCTCGACCAGCGGGCGGCTCTGCGTGCGGCGGCGCTTCGACCGCGGCAGCTTGAGGGTGGCGGCGAGCATGTCGGCGCGATGGGTGACGAAGACGAGCGAGGCCACACCGGTCGCGGCGAGCACGAGCACCGACAGCTCACCCATCGTGTCCCATCCACGAAGGTCGACCAGGGCGACGTTGACGACGTTCTTGCCGTGGCCGATCTCGTAGGCGAGCTGCGCGAACGAGGTGGAGATGGGCTCGTGGATGCGCGACTGCGTGGCGACCACGGCGACGAGCGCCATCGTGAGACCGACGCCCACCGCGAGCAGCGCCCGCGGGATGCGCCCGACCGAGGCGTTGTGCTCGCCCATCTTCGAGGGCAGGCGGCGCAGCACGAGGGCGAAGGTCACCATCGTGACGGTCTCGACGAGGATCTGCGTGAGCGCGAGGTCGGGGGCACCGCTGGTCGCGAACAGCACCACCATGCCGAGGCCCGTGACCGACACGAGCACGACTCCGGTGTAGCGCTTCTGCGCCCGCACCGCGAAGAGACCGGCGGCGGCCATGATCGGCGCCACGACGATCTGCACCGGCGTGTGCCAGGCCGACAACTGGAAGCGGTCGATGTCGGTCGCGACGAGCGCCGTGACCTCGGCGGCGACGAACACCACGAAGATCGTGCCGACGTACACGGGCAGCGAACCGCGCTGGGTGAGGGTCGTGCTGAGCACCGACAGCCGGTCGACACCGCGCATGACGAAGTAGTAGACATCGGCTGCGGTGAACGGCAGCAGGCGGGCCTTGCGGTCCCAGCCCGTGCGGCGGGAGAGCAGGAAGATCCCGAAGCCCAGCACGATCGACAGGATCGAGATGCCGAGCGCCGGCTCGAAGCCGTGCCAGAGGGCGAGGTGCCCCGGGCCTTCGACGGCCAGCCCCTCGGCGTCGAGGCCGGGGGTCGCCGTGACCGCGTATCCCTGCAGCGCGACGTCGAGCGCGGGAGCGCCGATGCCGGCGGCGAGCGTGACACCCGCGAGGATGATCGGCGCCGACAGGAACCCGACGGGCGGGTCGGGCCAGGGGGTGTCCGGCATCCGATCGCCCTGCGCGTCGCGCTTGGTCCAGAAGGCTCCCCAGAGGAAGCGCACGCCATATGCCGCAGTGAGCATGGATCCGAGGATCACGCCGATCAGGGCGACGAGTCCCCACGCGGATCCGCCGATTGCATCGTCGAGCAGGGCGGTGAGCGTCGATTCCTTCGCCACGAAACCGAGGGTCGGGGCGATGCCGGCCATGGAGGCGATCGAGATGAACGCCGCCGTCGTCATGACCGGGGCCTGCCGGCCCACGCCCGAGAGCTCGTTGATGTCACGCGTCGAGAGCTGACGGTCGATCACACCCACGATGAGGAACAGTGCCGACTTGAACAGCGCGTGGCCGATGACCAGCGCGAGCCCCGCCAGCGCCGCGGCCTGCGTGCCGTAGCCGACGACCACGGCGAAGAAACCGAGCTGGCTGACGGTGCCGAAGGCGAGGATACGCTTGAGGTCGGTCTCGCGCAGCGCCTGGAACCCGCCGATCAGCATCGTCAGGATGCCGAGGCTGATCACGATCGGACGCCAGGTGGGGCTCAGCGCGAAGATCGGCGCGAAGCGCGCGATGAGGTAGATACCCGCCTTCACCATCGCGGCGGCGTGCAGGTAGGCGCTCACCGGAGTGGGAGCGGCCATCGCACCGGGCAGCCAGAAGTGGAACGGGAAGATCGCCGACTTGCTGATCGCGCCGATCAGGAGCATGACGATCGCGGCATCGATCATCGGACCGGTCGGCACCTCGGCGAGGATCTCGCGGATGCTCGACGTTCCGGCATCGACCACCAGCAGCACGACGCCGACGAACATCACGAGTCCGCCGAGCGTGGTGACCAGCAGCGCCTGCAGCGCGGCACGACGGCTGGCCGCGCGACGGCGGTAGTGACCGATGAGGAGGTACGAGAGGATGCTCGTCACCTCCCAGAACATGACGAGCATGACCAGGTCGTCGGTGAGCACGAGGCCGTACATCGCGCCGGCGAAGCCCAGCAGAACGCCCGCGAACTGGCCGATCCCGGCCGATTCGTCGTGGAAGTACCAGCGGCAGTAGAGGAGAACCAGCGAACCGACGCCCGTGACGATGAGCGTGAGCACCCAGCCGAGCACGTCCATGTTCATCGACAGGTTCAGCCCGAGCTGCGGGATCCACGACACCGAGACGAACGGGGAGTCACCGTCGATCACCTGCGGCGTCATCACCAGCGCGTGGACGAATGCCGCCGCGGGAATGAGAGCGGCGATCGCGAATGCCTGAGACCCCAGCCAGCGCACCAGAACGGGCATCAGGAGAGACCCGAGGAGGAACACGGCGAGGAGCGTCAGCATATACGCGGCTCCTCAGGGCTCGTCGGCCGGGGGAAAACGGCGCAGGCGGGCGGGTGTCTGGTTCTATTCTACCTGGCGTTAGGGAACCGTTAGGCCGCGGCCCTTCGTCTCGTCGCTTCGCTCCTCGCTCAGGAACCGCGAAGCGAGACGATGGGCGCCCCGGGAGCTACTCCGAGCGCGCCGCGAGCACCGGGCCGAGGCGGGCGTAGGAGTTGGTGATGTGGGTGAGCATGGCGGCTGCCGCCGCATCCGCATCGCGATCGCGCAGCGCGGAGAGGATCTTCTCGTGCTCGCTGACCGTGTCGTCTTCGAAGTCGTGGCGGAAGTTGAGCCGGTAGAGGTGCATGTGCGAGCGCAGCCGCACGATCGCCTCCGAGAGCAGCGGGCTCTGGGCGTGCTCGGCGATGAGGTGGTGGAAGTGCAGGTCCTCGTCGATGAAGCGGCGGTAGTTCTCGAAGTGCTCGTCGTCGTCGGGGGCGGATGCCGTGCGCATCTGCGCCACCGAGGCCGCGAGCTCGGCCTCGGTCTCGGCGTCGATGTGCGTCGTCGCGCGGCGTGCCGCTTCGGGCTCGAGGAGTTCGCGCATGTCGTAGAGGTCGCGCAGGCCGTCGGCATCGAGCAGCGGGGTGGCGACGTAGCCCTTGAGCGCGCGCTTGATCACGAGCCCCTCGGACTCGAGGCGGGTGAGTGCTTCGCGCACCGGGGTCGGCGAGACGTCGAGGTCGCGGGCGACCGCGTCGATGTTCACGCGGGCACCGGGTTCGATCACCCGGTCCATGAGCAGCCCGAGCACGGCGTCGTAGACGTCGTCGACGAGGGCACGGCGGGCGGGCAGAGCCCGTGGTCCACGGGCTTCGTCGTCGCTGAACATGAGTCTCATCGTACGGGTTGCCCTTCTCGCGCCCGCGGCTGCCGCGCGGAGGCATCCGTTCCCAGCAGCCCCTGCTCCTGCAGTTCGCGCCAGACCTCCTCCGGCACCGGTCGGTCGGCGAGCGCGCTGTTCTGCGCGAGCTGGGCGGCGCTGGCCCCGCCCAGCACGACGGCGGCGACGGCCGGATGCCGCAGCGGGAACTGCACCGCGAGCTCGGGCAGCGTGCGCCCGTGCCGATGCGCGATGCGCGCGATCTCCTGCGCGCGCTCGACGACCGTGCGGTCGGCGGGACCGTAATCGAACAGGCTCCCCTGCCCGGGGGTATCGGTCGCGAGGATGCCGGAGTTGAAGACGGCCGCGGCGAGCACCGAGACATCGCGCTCGGCGGCGAGGGGCAGCAGGTCGTCGCCGGCGGACTGGTCGAGCAGCGTCCAACGCCCGGCGACCATCATCACGTCGGCATCCGTCTCGCGCACGAACCGGGCGAGCATCGCGCTCTGGTTCATGCCCGCCCCGAACGAGCGGATCACGCCCTGGTCGCGCAGCTCGCTGAGCGCGGGGAAGGCGCCGTCGAGGGCTTCACGCTCGAAGTCGTCGGGGTCGTGCACCAGCACCAGGTCGATCCGATCGAGGCCGAGCCGCGTGAGCGAGTCGTCGATCGAGCGCAGCACCCCGTCGCGCGAGTAGTCGCGCACGCGCCGATGATCGGCGGGCACGACGAACAGGTTGTCGATGTCGGTGCGGCCCGCGGCATCCTGCGGCACGAGCAGCCGTCCGACCTTGGTCGAGACGATGTACTCCTCGCGCGGCAGCGGGTGCAGGCTCTCGCCCAACCGCCGTTCGGCCAGACCGAGACCGTAGTGCGGGGCGACGTCGAAGTAGCGGATGCCGCCGGCCCACGCCGCGGGCACCACCTCGGGCCAGGCGTCGTCGGCGAGCGCGCTGTAGAGGTTGCCGAGCGCGGCCGCGCCGTACCCGATCGGCGGGGCCGAGAGTCCGCCGCGACCGATGCGCACGGGAACGGGGCGGGTCACGAGACGATCAACCGCCCGAGCGCCTCGTCGTCCCACGCGATGCCGAGGCCCGCCGTGGTCGGCGCCCAGCCGCGACCGCCCTCGATGCGCAGCTCGTCGGTGGTGACGGCCCGCAGCTGCGGGATGTGCTCGAGGTAGAGGGCGTTCGGGATGGCGCACACGAGCGACACGTGCAGCTCCATGAGGAAGTGCGGGGCGACGGGGGCGTTGAACGATTCGGCCAGGTGCGCGATCTTGAGCCAGGGCGTGATGCCGCCGACCCGGGCGACATCGGGCTGCACGATCGAGGCGCCGCCGCGCTGCAGGTGCTCGCGGAAGTGGCCGATCGAGTACATGCTCTCGCCGACCGCGATCGGCACCGAGGTCGACCGGGCGAGCTGGCGATGGCCCTCGATGTCTTCCGCGGGCAACGGCTCCTCGAACCAGAAAACATCCACCTGCTCGAACAGGCGCGCACGGCGCACCGCCTCCGACACCGTGAACGACTGGTTGGCGTCGACCATGATGTCGAGGTCGTCGCCGACGGCGTCGCGCACGGCCCGCAGACGCTCGAGGTCCTGGTGACCGCGGGGCTTGCCGACCTTGATCTTCACCCCGCCCATGCCGCGCTCCTTCGAGGCGACCGCGTGCGCGACGAGCTCGTCGACGGTGAGGTGCAGCCATCCGCCCTCGGTGTCGTACATCGGGATCGACGGCGAGGCTCCCCCGCCGGCGACCCACAGCGGCAGGCCGGCGCGGCGGGTCTTCGCATCCCACACCGCCGTGTCGACCGCGGCGAGCGCGAGCGCGGTGATCGGCCCGACGGTGGTGGCGCGGGTGATGCCGAACAGCGCGAGCCACACCGCTTCGGGCCTCTCGGCCTCCAGCCCGATGAGTGCGGGCAGGAGCGTCTCGCGCAGCAGGCTCAGCACCGCCCCGCCGCCCGTGCCGATCGTGTAGCTGTAGCCCACACCCTCGGTGCCGTCGGCGGTGCGGATCCGCACGAAGATCGTCTCCTGCTTGACGAAGGTCTGCAGGGCGTCGGTGCGCACGGTCTCGACCGGCAGGTCGACGAGCTGCGCCTCGACGTGCACGATCCGGCTGCCCGCCGTCACATCGGCGACGGCCGTGGTGGTGGTGGCGTCGAGGATGCTCGAGCCGGTGTTCTGCGATGCGTTCATCATCGTCCTCCGAGTCCGCCCAGGGTGACCCCCTTGATGAGCTGCCGTTGCAGCAGCAGCACGAGGATCAACGAGGGGATGACGGCGAGCGTCGACGCCGCCATGAGTAGCGACCATTGCGTGCCGAACTGGCCGGTGAACATCCCCAGCCCGAGCGGCACGGTCGCCATGTCCTGTGTGTTGATGATGATCAGCGGCCACAGGTACGAGTTCCAGTAACCGATGAACGAGAAGACCGCGAGCACGCTCAGCGGTGCGACCAGCTGCGGCAGCAGCACCGACCAGAGCGTGCGCAGGCGCGAGGCGCCGTCGATGAGCGCGGCCTCCTCGTACTCGATCGGGATCGTGAGGAAGAACTGGCGCATGAGGAACGTGCCGAACGCGGTGAAGGCGAACGGGATGATGAGCGCGCCGTAGGTGTCGTTCCAGCCCCAGCTGTTGATCATGATGAACAGCGGCACGACGAGCACCTCCTGCGGCAGCACGAGCGTGAGCACGAACAGCAGGAAGAGCTTGTCGCGGAACTTGAAGCGCAGCCGCGAGAAGGCATAGGCCGAGAGCACGGCGACGACGACCGAGAGCGCGGCACCGGCGATCGCGACGATGAGCCCGTTGAGGATGAAGCGCCCGAAGGGCACGACCGTCCACGCCTCGACGAAGTTCGCCCAGCGGATCTCGGACCCGAAGATCTGCGGCGTCGCCGTGAAGACCTCGTTCTCGGGCTTGAGGGCGGTGAGGAACATCCAGATGAAGGGGAACGCGAAGATCAGCGCGACGAGCGCGATCGCGGCGGTGTTCAGCCACTCCTTGAGGGTCGATCGGCGCTGGTGCCGACGGCGCGGCAGGATCAGCAGCGCGGTCGCCGAGAGGTCACGATCACTCATAGTTCACCCACTTGCGCTGGCCGACGAACTGCAGGGCCGTGATGAGCATCACCACGACGAAGAGGATCCACGCGAGGGCGGAGGCGTAGCCGAGCCGGTCGAAGACGAAGCCGTTGCGGTAGAGGTACAGCACGAACGTGTTGGTGCTCTCGCCCGGGCCGCCCTGTGTGAGGAACAGCGGTTGGACGAAGACCTGGAAGGCGCCGATCATCGTCATGGTCGAGCAGAAGAAGAGCGAGGGCGAGAGCAGCGGGAGGATGATGTACCGCAGTCGTTGCCAGGCGCTGGTGCCGTCGATGCGGGATGCCTCGAGCAGCTCTTTCGGGATGGCGCTGAGTCCCGCCGACAGCACGATGACGTTGTAGCCGAACGACTGCCACACCGACATCGCGATCACCGAGGGCAGCGCCCAGGCCGAGTCGGAGAGCCAGTTGGGTCCGTCGATGCCGACGGTGGCGAGCATCGAGTTCACGAGCCCGTCCTGCGAGAGCAGCAGCCGCCAGACGAGGGCGTTCGCGACCATCGGGGTGATGACCGGGAGGAAGAAGATCACGCGCCACGCTCCCGCGGCCTTCATACGGGTATTGAGCCAGAGCGAGATCGTGAGAGCGACGAACAGGTTCAGCGCCGTGTAGACCACGGCGAAGATGACCGTGTTGCCGAGCACCGTGTAGAAGGTCGGGTCGCGGAACAGCTTGACGTAGTTCTCGAGGCCGATGAAATCCGGGTTTCCGAACAGCTTCCAGTCGAAGAGGCTGATGAAGGCCGACCCGAACAGCGGGGTGAGGATGAAGAGGACGAACCCGATCATCCCGGGGGCGAGGAACGCGACCGCCACCCACCCGTTCCCGCGCCGACGCGGCAGCCGCGGCCCCGGCGGGGCGGGGGCGCCGATGGGCACCCCCGCCACGCCGGGCATCGCGGAGGAGGCCGTGGCCTCGCTCCGGTCGCTCATGATCGCCATCCGCTCAGCCCGCGACCGAGTTCGTGATCGTGTCCATGATCTCCTCCGCCGTCAGCTCACCCCGGTAGCCCTGCACGCCGTACTGCGTCATCAGGGTCTCGACCTGGTTCCAGGTCGGGGTGGTGCGCTGCGGGGTCGCGTTCGAGAGCAGAGCCTCGACCACCTCCGACGAGCCCTCGGTCTTGCCCTCGGCCCAGGCCGGGAGCGCCTCGATGCGAGCGGGGACGATGCCGCGGGCCTCGGCCTGCTTCTCCTGCACCGAGAGCGAGGTGAGCGCCTCGATGGCCGCGAACGCCTCGTCGGGGCGGTCGCAGTTCGCCGCGATGCCGAAGCCGGAGCCGGCGGTCATCGCCGCGGCCTCACCGCTGGTCGACGGAACGATCGAGACGCCGAGGGTGAAGTCCGCGGCATCCGCGAAGCTGCCGTACATCCACGGCCCCTCGATGAGCATCGGCACCTCGCCGCTGGTGAAGGCCTGCTGCGAGACCTCCGAGCCGTCGGCGGCCTCGGGGGCCTTCGCGACGCCCTCGACCGCGACGAGGTCGAAGAAGCTCTGGATCTGCTCGACGAACTCGGGGTTGGTGAGGTCGAGCTCGCCGTCCTCGGTGACCGCGGGCACGCCGTCGGCCAGCGACCACGCGTTCGGGATGAAGATGCCGGGCGCGAGCGCGAGGCCCTTCTTGTCGCCGTCGGTGAGGGCCTTGGCATCCGACACGAACTGGTCGCGCGTGTAGGTCGCACCCGGCAGTTCGAGGCCGGCGGCCTGGAACGCCTCGACGTTGTAGAAGAGCACGATGGGCTCGGCGTCGTAGGGGATCGCACGGATCGTGCCGTCGACCGTCATGCCGCTGAGCATCGACTCGTCGATGTTCTCGATGTCGAAGCCGCTCTTCTCGATCAGGTCGTCGAGGGGCATGAGCAGGTCGCCGAGCTCCTGTGCACGGGCGGCCTGGGTCGTGAGCAGGCAGGGCGGGTTGGCACCCGAGAGGCGGGTCTTCACCTTGGTCCAGTAGTCGGAGAAGCTCGGCCCCTCGACCGAGATGTCGAGGTCGGGATCCTCGGCCTGCGCCCCGGAGATGAAGTCGGCCCACTGGGCCTGGTCGCCCTCGCTGGCGGCCCAGGTGTAGAGCACGAGCGGGCCGCTGGCCTCGCCGCCGCCTCCCCCGCCGCCGCCGCCGCTCGCGCACCCCGCGAGAGCGAGGGCGCTGAGGCCGGCGACGCCGGTGAGGATGAGGCGCTTCGCGCGCCGGTTCGAGACTGCATTCATACTGACTGCCTCCTTCATTGGATGCTGCAACTGATGCGTGTGTTGTTGAGGGGGTACTGCTCGGGTTACTGCGGTACTGCTCGGATCACTCGGGGATCACTCGGGTATCACTCGGTGGAGAAGTCGATGGCGACGACGTCGATGAGGGCACCGCTGGGGGATGCCGGCGCGACGATGCGCAGCTCGCCGGAGTCGTCGCCGGCGGTGGAGGCCTCGTGCACCTCGAAGCTGGCGTCGTGCTGCAGCTCGAGGCCGTCGGCGAGCCGGTGCACGCGGGTGATCCGCCGCACCGGCAGACCGCGCACGATGATCTCGTCGACCGGGATCGCGGTCAGGTGCAGGTAGAGGCGCCCTTCGCGGGCGGTGGTCGGACCGTGGAAATCGATGCCCTGCGTGGGCTCCACGCCGATCACGGACTCGGCGTGCGCCTGCATCCAGTCGGCGAACTCCTGCAGGCGCTCGTTCTCGACCTCGGGCAGCGTTCCGTCGGGGCCGGGGCCGACGTTGAGCAGCAGGTTGCCGCCGCGCTCGACCACGTCGATGAGGGTCACCAGCAGCGACCGCGCCGACTTCTCGTTGTCCGGGTGCGTGCGCCAGGCCCAGTGGTCGCCGATCGTGAGGCACAGCTCCCACGGACCGGTGGGCACCGTGAGCGGGAACCCCTGCTCGGGCGTGCGGTAGTCGCCCTGCCCGGGGAGGCGGTCGTTGATCACGACGTCGGGCTGCAGCTCCTTGATCAGGCGACGCAGACCCGGAGCGGTCCACTCCGCCGCCGAGCGCTCCCAGTCGCCGTCGAACCAGAGCAGGTCGATCGTGCCGTAGTTCGTGAGCAGCTCGGTCAGCTGCGCCCGCACGTACTCGAGGTAGCGCGACCACTCCTCGGGGCTGGAGCGACGGTGACGATCGGTGGCATCCGGGGTGTCGGCGAACTCGGGCATGCCGGCGGCGGGCCAGTGCTCGAGCTTGTAGGGCAGGTCTTCATCGCGGAACGCCGGGTAGTCGGGGTGGTTCCAGTCCGGGAGGCTGTAGTAGATGCCGACCTTGAGCCCCTCGGCGCGCACGGCGTCGACGAACTCGCGGGTGATGTCGCGACCGAAGGGGCCGTGCTCGACCCCGAAGTCCGACTGCTCCGTGAAGAACATGTTGTATCCGGCATGGTGGCGCGCGGTGAAGACGACGTACGTGGCACCGGCCGCCTTCGCGCGGCGAGCGAGGTCGGCGGCATCCCAGTTCTGCGGGTCGAACGTGGGCGCGGTGGCCTGGTATTCGGCGACGGTCACCGCGTCGTCGACGGCATCCACGCCCGGGATGATCGAGCGGCCGACCAGCGGCCAGGAGATCTCGATGCCCTGCTGGGATGCCTGGTCCCAGTGCACGAAGATGCCGAAGCCCGCGCCGCTGAACCATTCACCGCCGGGGATGCGGGTGGTGGGGCGTCGGAAGTCTGCCGGTGTCATTGAAGCTCCTCGTTGAGTTCCAGATTTCCTATAGGATAGGTGATAGTCGAAGCAGTTCACAAGGGTGTGACGAAAGGTGCCGATGATGGCCATGTTCAAGACCGATCCTGTTCGCCCCGCGGAGTACCGCGCGTTCGAGCGCCCGCTGCCGGAGTGGTTCCGCGGTTCGGCGCTGGGGATCTTCGTGCACTGGGGGCCGTACTCGGTGCCCGCCTGGGCCGAGCCGACGGGCGAGCTCGGGGCCGTGCCGCGCGAGGAGTGGTACGCCCACAACCCCTACGCCGAGTGGTACGCCAACACGATCCGCATCGAGGGATCGCCCGCGCAGCGGCACCAGCAGGAGGTGCACGGCGGAGCCCCCTACGACGATTTCCTCGACCAGTGGAAGGCCGAGGAGTTCGACGCCGACGAGGTGCTCGCGGTCGTCGCCGCGACCGGCGCCGGCTACTTCATCCCCACCACCAAGCACCACGATGGCGTCACCCTGTGGGACGCCCCAGCCACCGACGGGCGCAACACCGTCGCCCGCGGACCGCAGCGCGACCTGATCGCCGAGTTCGCCGACGCCACCCGCGCCCGCGGCCTGCGTTTCGGTGTCTACTACTCCGGCGGTCTCGACTGGCACTTCTCCGATCTGCCGCCCATCGACCGCGACGACGCCCCGGCCCCCGACGACCTCGCCTACGCCGAGTACGCGCACGATCACGTCATCGACCTCATCGACCGCTACCGCCCCGACATCCTCTGGGGCGACATCCGCTGGCCGCAGGCCGGGATCGAACCCGGGCCGAAGAGCCTCGCGCACGCGTTCCAGGCGTTCTATGACGCGGTTCCCGAGGGCGTCGTCAACGACCGGTGGGGCGAGTCGCACTGGGACTTCCGCACCAGCGAGTACGTGCACGGCACCGCGGTCGAGGTCGGCGAGGCGTGGGAGAACTGCCGCGGCATCGGCCTCTCGTTCGGGCACAACCGCAACGAGGGACCGGAGCACCTCCTCACCGCCGACGAGGCCGTGCGCCTGCTCGTCGACGTCGTGTCGCGCGGCGGCAACCTGCTGCTGAACATCGGACTCGAGGCATCCGGTCGCATCCCCGACGCGCAGCGGCAGACGCTCGAGGGGCTGGGCGAGTGGAACCAGCGGTTCGGGCATGCCGTCTTCGGCGCCCGGCCCGAGCCGCGCCTGCAGCCATCCGACGAGCCGTGGGTGCGCTGGACCCGCACCGACGGCGCCGTACACGCCGTGACCGATCAGCGCGGAAGCATCCGCCTGCCCGATCCCGACGGCCTGCTCGACGAGACGAGCGCGCGCATCGGTGACGAGCCGGTCTCGGCGTCGCGCGACGGAGATGCCATCGTGGTGGAAGCAGCGGATGCCGCGACCCCCGTCGCGATCTCCTTCCGCCCGCGCGACTGACCCGCACGACCGACGAAAGGATGCCCATGCGCATCGCCCTGCACTCCGAGATCCGCGACGGCGCGGTCGACGACTACCGCACGCACCACGCCCGGATCCCGGATGCCCTCGCGGCGACGTTCGCGCGCATCGGCATCCACGACTGGACGATCTGGCGGTCGGGACAGCGGCTGTTCCACCTGGTCGAGTGCGACGACTGGGATGCCGCGGTCGCCGCGCTTGACGAGGACCCGGCGAACGCCGAGTGGCAGAAGGACATCGGCCGCTTCGTCGAGCTGTTCCGCGGAGCCGACGGCACCGAGGGCTTCGCCCCGATCGAACAGGTCTGGGACCTCCGCGCCCAGGTCTCTTAGTTCCGCAGGGCGGGCCCTTCGACAGGCTCAGGGACCCAGTAGTGGGTCGCTGACAAGAACTGGGTCGCTGAGCCTGTCGAAGCGTCCCCCACGAGAACACCTTTAGTGCGGCGCTCTCAGAACAGCCCCACGAACGCCGTCACCAACAGCACGCCGCCGACCACGATCATGAACGCGCCCACCACCGCTATGCGCACGGGCGGTCGCCCGCGGAGCATGTCATCGGCCAAGGGTTCTCCGTAGAAGAGACGGATGCCGCGGTAGATGAGCCGCGCGAAAGAGCGCCGCACGAGGATCGCGATGATCCCGACGGCGACGAGCACTCCCCCGATGATGAAGTCCGGATTCACTCGCACGGCTCCGCGCTGTACGACCGGTCCGCGCGCATCCATCCGTCCGGCTGCCAGTCCTCGATCGACGCGACATCATCCTCGAAGAAGAACTGAGCGAACGACTGCACACCATCAACTTCGAGAGTGACAGCGATGTTGTCCGGATCCGAGGGGTATCCGGAATCGGCCGTGACGGTCAGCCCCGCGGGGAGCGCGGCGGTGTCGATGACCGATCCGCCGACGATCTCCGCCGAGCCCGACGCTTCGAACGAAACGTCGCCGCGCGCGGTGTTCGATCGCCGCGCCACCCACATGTCAACGAAGACGAGCGTTCCGGGATCACCGCAGTATGCAACGGCAAGATTTCCGTCCACCTTCGACAGCTTCAGTGGCGCGTCCGTGTACTCGCCAGGGAAAGGGAGGTTGCAGCCGGTGAGCCCGACAGCGAGAATCCCCGCTAGACCAATACCGGCGCAGATCCTCCGCATGCGGTGAACATTCCCCTGAGGCGTCGTCTCGCGGTTCCGCACGACGGCCCCGTCGACCCCACCACCGTCGTGGTTCACCCGCACGGCTCTTCGCTGTACGAACCGTCCGCGCGCATCCATCCGTCCGGCTGCCAGTCCTCGATCGACGCGACATCATCCGCGAAGAAGAACTGAACGCTCGACTTCATACCGTCGACCTCGACAGTGACGTCTATGTTGTCCAAGTCTGCGGGGAATCCTGAGTCGTCCGCGACGGTCATTCCGGAGGGGAGGGAGGAAGGCCCGATGATCGTTCCGGTGAGAATCTCCGCCGTTCCTGACGCTTTGAAGGCGACCTCACCATACGAGGTGTCCGACCGTTGCGCCCACCACATAACGACATAGACGAGCGTCCCGGGATCGCCGCAGTAGGCAATGGCCGGGCTCCCATCCACCTTCGACAACTTCAGCGGCGAGTTCGTGTACTCGCCCGGGAACGGGAGGTTGCACCCGGTGAGCCCGACAGCGAGCATCCCCGCTAGGCCGATACCGGCGCAGATCCTCCGCATGCGCTGACTATACAACCGGGGCCTCGTCGGGCGGTCGAGTGGAGCGGGGCCCTTCGACAGGCTCAGGGACCCAGCTCGCGTTCATCGCACCCCACGGGGTCGCTGAGCGTCACCCCACTGGGTCGCTGAGCCTGTCGAAGCGTCCCCCACGAGAACACTGTCGTGGCAGAGTAAGCCCGTGATGCGGACGTGGGTGCGAGAGCTCGGGGGCTGGGTGATGGCCGCCGCCGTGGCGCTCATCGTCGCCGCATCCGTCGCCTCCTCCGGCCGAGCCGACCTGCTGTTCCGCGACGGCGACTCGCTCATCGTGGCGATGCTCTCGCGTTCGCTGCTCGCCGGCGACTCGCTCGACTGGGCGATGTCGAGCGTGCTGTTCCTGCCCGAGACGGCGGTCTTCACCGGTCTCGACGCGGCCCTGCCGCTGGACCCGAACGCGCTCTTCGCCGTGAGCGCGGTCGTGAACCTGCTCGCCCTCTACGGCGCGCTTCGGCTCGTCGCCGGACGACGGCGCGAAAGCCGCGCACCGGTCGCCTGGTCGCTGGTCGCCCTCGCCGCGTTCGGCGCGCTCGCGATGACCGAGACCTCCGCCTCGCGCGACGCCCTCGAACTCGCCTCGCTGCAGCTCACGACCACGTACTACTCGGGGACCGTCGTCGGGGTCGTGCTCGTGCTCGGCATCGCCCGACGGATGCTCGACGGCGCCCGCCTCGTGCCGATGTCTCTCGTGCTCGGCGCCGTCACCCTCGTCTCGACGCTGTCGAACCCGCTGTTCGCCGCCTGGGCGACCGTGCCGCTCGGTGCGATCGCGATCGCAGGCTCCCTGCGCGCAGTAACGAGACGGCGGATGCTGACCGTTCTCGCTGCACTCATCGGCGGCACGGCACTCGGGTTCGCCGCGCGTATTCCGTTTTCGGCATGGATCGCGAACACCGGTGCCGGATACGCCCAGCCCGACCTCTGGCGCGAGTCGATCGGCTACTACGGAGACCTGCTCGCGGCGCGTCTCTCGACTCCGCTCGGCGTCGTCGGGCTCCTCCTCGTCCTCGCCCTGATCACGCGGGCCGTCGTGCAGACCGTGCGGGTCGACGACCCCGGCTCGCGATTCGTCGCCGTGGCTGCCTGGGTGTTGCCACTGCTGGTCGCCGTCGGCGCGATCGCGCTCGGCACGCACGCCGCGCGCTACCTGCAACCGCTCGCGTTCGCCCCGGTGCTCGCGTTCGTGGCGATGCCGAGCACGCTGCGGATGCCGGCACGACTCCGGCGACAGGCGGCGGCGGTCGCGGCGCTGATCCTGCTGGTCGGCGGCGGCCTCAGCATCCCCCGCCTGAGCGACGCCGCGAACGCACCCGATGCGGATGCCGCGTGCGTGACCGACTGGGTCGAGGCATCCGCCCGCACCGGCGCCGGGCAGTTCTGGACCGTTCGTCTGCCCAAGCTCCACCTCGACGACCCGTCGCAGCTCGTGCAGGTCGACCATCAGCTCAACGGCTACGCGTGGCTCGTGAACCGGACGGACTTCGACGCCGGCACCGTGTCGTTCCTCGTCGAGGATGCCCAGACGGTCGCGTGGGAACTGCCGATCCAAGCGATTCCCGACGAGGTCGTCGACTGCGGCCGCTACCGGATCCTCGACTTCGGCGAGACGGAACTGCCCCTGGGGCCGCAGCGCAGTTGACGTGCTGCGTGGTGGGTGCTTCGACAGGCTCAGCAACCCAGTTCTCGGCTCAGCAACCCAGTTTCCGCTACTGGGTCCCTGAGCCTGTCGAAGGGCCCCACCCCGAGAAGGGCCTCAGCGCGCCGGAACCCCGGTCGTCGTCCCGGGCCGGAACACGCATGTCAGGTTCTGCGTCTCCCCGGCCTCTCCGCCGAGCATCCGCGCGATCTGCTCGCCGGCGGCGCGCCCCTTCTCGACGGCCGGCTGCACGGTGGTGGTGAGCGACTGCCCGCCGAGCCCATCGATCGCGATGCCGTCGAACCCGGCGACCGACACGTCCTCCGGCACCCGCAGGCCGAGTTCCTCCGCGGCGCGGATCACGCCGACCGCGAGCAGGTCGCTCTGCGCGAGCACGGCGGTGGGCCGGGTCGCGGCGTCGGCGAGCAGCATCCGTCCGATGACGATGCCCTCGTCGATGAAGCTGCCGGATGCCGAGATCGCCGGAGCATCGGGGAAGACGCGACGCATGCCCTCGAGCCGGTCGACGGTCACCCCGACGGTCGCGGCGGCGAGGCGCTCGGGCGTGACGGGCCCGCGTTCGCGGTCGTGGCCGAGCGTGAGGGTGATGAGGGCGACTTCTCGATGCCCGAGGTCGTAGACGTGCTGGGCGACCTCGGCCGAGGCATCCGCGTTGTCGAGCGCGATGCGGGGGATCGTGCCGTCGCCCGGGTCGCCCTCGATCACGACCACCGGCAGGCCGCGACCGCGCACCACCTCGACGGACTCGCGCGTGCGACCCGACCAGCCGATCAGCACGTAGGCGTCGACCGGTGCGCTGGCGAGGCCGGGGCCGTCTTCGCCCGGCTCGTCGCGCATGAGCAGGATGCCGGCGCTGAGCTCGGCGAGCCCGTCGGCGAGACCGTCCATCATGGCGGTGGTGACGGGATCGAGGAAGGCGTTGCGCAGGTGCCCCTCGAAGACGACGGCGACGATGCCGCTGCGTCCGAGTCGTAGCGAGGCGGCTCGCGGATCGGGGCCCGCGTAGCCGAGGTCGGCGGCGGCGGCGAGCACGCGCTCGCGGGTGGCGTCGGCGACCTTGGCCTTGCCACTGAAGACGACGGATGCCGTCGACGTCGCGACTCCTGCCTCACGGGCGACGTCGGCGATGGTCGCGCGCCGAGGCGGCTCCTGACTGCTCATGCTTCGAGAATAGCCCGCCCGCCTTTCCGCGCGTCGAATCGATTCGATAGGATGACGCCCATGGATGCCGTCCTCACCCGCTCGCAGTTCGTCCGCTGGCGAGCCGCGATCTTCGCGATCTTCATGGCCAGCGGTCTGTCGATCGCCACGTGGGCGTCGCGCGTCCCCAGCATCAAGGCCGATCTCGACCTCGACAACGCGCAGGTCGGACTCATCCTGCTCGGCATGGGCATCGCGTCGATCATCGGCATCTCGACGAGCCCCGCCGTCATGGCCCGCACCGGAGCGCGCGTCGGCATGCTCGCGACGATGCTGATGTTCTCGGCCGGCATCGCGCTCGTCGGATTCGGGTCGACCGTGTTCGGCTCGGTGCCGCTCGTGCTCGCCGGCATGGTGCTCTTCGGATTCGGCAACGGATGCCTCGACGTCATGATGAACGTCGAGGCCACGGCGATCGAGCAGCAGATGGGCAAGACCGTGCTGCCGGTCTTCCACGCGTTCTTCAGCTTCGGCACTGTCATCGGGGCGGGAATCGGCGCCCTCGCGGCCTGGCTGCAGCTCACCGTCGCGACCCACGCGGGCATCATGGGCATACTGCTCGCTCTCGTCGCCGTCGCCACTTTCCTGCAGGTCCCGGTACGCAAGGCCGCGCTCGATCCCGAACCCGCCGAGAAGCCCGCCTGGCGCGAGCGCCTGCACACCTCGCTCGAGGCGTGGCGCGAGCCGCGCACCTACCTCCTCGGCGTCGTCATGCTGGGCATGGCCTTCGCCGAGGGCGGCGCGAACGACTGGATCGCTCTTGGCACCGAGCAGGGTCACGGTTTCACGACGGGCACCGGTGCCATCGCCCTCGCCGTCTTCTCGGTCGGGATGACCGTGGTGCGCCTGTTCGGCGGACCCCTCGTCGACCGCTTCGGCCGGGTGGCGGTGCTGCGCGTGCTCGCGGTGTCGGCGGCGAGCGGTGTGCTGCTGTTCATCCTCGCCCCGAACCTGCCCCTGGTGCTGGTCGGCGCGGCGCTCTGGGGCATCGGCGCCTCGCTCGGCTTCCCGATCGGCATGTCGGCCGCGGCCGACGACCCCGCCAAGGCCGCAGCCCGTGTCAGCGCCGCCGCGACCATCGGCTACGTCGCCTTCCTCGGCGGTCCACCCGTACTCGGTTTCATCAGCGAGCACATCGGCCTGCTCAACACGCTGTTCATCCTTGTCGTGCTGATCGTGGCATCCGGCCTGTTCTCCGGCGCCGCCCGCCCGCTCCGCGCCGACGAGAAGGTGTCTGCGACGAAGTAGGCGCGTCGGCCACGCGGCATCCGCCTGCCGCTGCGCCCTCCGACACTCAACCCGCGAGACGATCCCGTCGACCGTGCGTCGAAGGTGAGCACCCGCACCCCACCCCTGCGCAGACTCGCGAACCCGTCGCGCGAGAACCCGCGCGCGACGAAGTAGGCTCGTCGGGTGCGTCTCGTCATCGCCCGCTGCTCGGTCGACTACACCGGTCGGCTCAATGCCCATCTCCCGCTTGCCACGCGTCTGCTCGTGCACAAGGGAGACGGGAGTCTGCTCGTGCACTCCGACGGCGGCAGCTACAAGCCGCTGAACTGGATGAGCCCGCCGTGCACCCTCACCACCGAGGAGCCCGGCGAGGAAGAAGCGAGCGCCGGAGTCGTCGAGGTGTGGCGGGTCAGCCACAAGAAGACCGGCGATGCGCTGCGCGTGCAGATCTACGAGGTCATCCACGACACGTCGCACGAGCTCGGCATCGACCCCGGCCTGCAGAAGGACGGCGTCGAGGCCGACCTGCAGCGCCTCCTCGCCGAGCAGGTCGAGCGCATCTCCGAGGGCGCGACGCTCGTGCGCCGCGAGTATCCGACGGCGATCGGTCCGGTCGACCTGCTGGTGCGGGATGCCGACGGCGCCGCCATCGCGGTCGAGATCAAGCGCCGCGGCGACATCGACGGCGTCGAGCAGCTCACCCGCTACCTCGAGCTCCTCGGCCGAGACCCGCACCTCTCCCCCGTGCAGGGCGTGTTCGCCGCGCAGGAGATCAAGCCGCAGGCGCGCGTGCTCGCCGAGGACCGCGGCATCCGCTGCCTCGTTCTCGACTACGACGATATGAAGGGCATCGAGTCGGGCATCCCCCGCCTGTTCTGACGCCTGCCCCCACCTGCACGTCCGTGCACCGTGTGCGATCACGCGCCCCGCGCCCCATAGGCTGGAGGGCATGGCCTCCTCCCCTTACTCCTGCGTGTTGTGGGATGTCGATGGCACGATCGTCGACGCCTCGGTGGGCATTCTGCGCCGCCTGAACGTCGCCCTCACCCACTTCGGGCACCCGGCGCCGACGCGCGAGCAGCTCGTGCACTGGATCGGGCCGCCCATGTTCCGGTCGTTCCAGGACCAGGCGGGCATGACGCCCGAGCAGTCCGCCGAGGCCGTGTCGTTCTACCGCACGCTCGGCAAGGCCGACGGCTACACGACCGACGTCACCACCTACCCCGGGGTGACCGACCTGATCCACGACGTGCACGCCGCCGGCATCCCGCAGGCGACCGCGAGCTCGAAGCCCGAGAACCAGGTCGACGCCCTGATCGATCACTTCGACCTGCGCGCCGACTTCGTCACGACGGTCGGAGCGACGCCCGACGAGTCGACCCTCGCCTCGAAGACCGACATCGTGGCCGAGGCGCTGCGCCGCCTCGAAGAGCGCGGCGCCGACGTCTCGCGCCCGGTGCTCATCGGCGATCGTCACCACGACGTCGAGGGCGGCAATGCCAACGGCGTTCCCGTGATCTTCGTCGAGTGGGGCTTCAGCGACGCGCACGAGGGTGACGACGCGGCGTTCCGCGCAGCATCCGTCGACGAGCTGCGCGCACTGCTGCTCTCGGCCTGACGCCGATCGGTCGCGTACCCAACTCAGGAAGACTCGACCGATCGGGCGCGATTCGGGCCGGATCCGGCGGAAATCGCCCGTTCTTCCTGAGTTAGTGCACGCCGACCGACGCGTCGCCCGCCCCGGAATCACCCCGAAAAGCACAAAGCTCCCCGCCGGATGTCACCGATGGCGACGGATCCGGTCGGGGAGCGATGCTCCTGCCCGCTCAGAGGGGGCGGATGTTCTCTGCCTGCAGGCCCTTGGGGCCCTGCGCCACGTCGAACTCGACTCGCTGGTTCTCTTCGAGAGACCGGTAGCCGGAGGAATCGATTGCGGAGTAGTGCGCGAAGACGTCAGCGCCTCCGTCGTCGGGGGAGATGAAGCCGAAGCCCTTCTCCGAGTTGAACCACTTGACCGTGCCCTGGGTGCTCATGTACTGCCTGTTCTGCTGGAAAAAATAGCCGACGCAGGGATGCACCGACATCGCTAACGCTAGTGGAGGAGACCCCGAGGGCAATAGCCGCAATCAGAAGGTAATCCAAATGTTGCACGAGCGGCACGGTAGCGGGGGCGTCGTGCGCCGACGCCCCCGAGGACGGACCCTCGCTCAGAAAATGGTGTGGCCCTCACCGCGGGGGGAGCGATGAGGGCCGAAGACGACCGGAGGGTGCGTCAGATTCCACTGTACCTCTTTTTTTGGATCCGTGTCCCCCATTTGGGGGACAAATCTCAAAAAAAGTGCAATCATGTCGATAGCGGCCCCCTCGAGTAGCCCATTGGGGACTGACCTACTCGAGAGGGCCCAATCGCATGCACGGATCGTCTTGCCTCTGGGGAAGGCTTCCCGTCTTCTGGGGAAAGACGGAGACGATCGATCCCCATGTGCATGCATCTTCACCATAGGGGAGGAAGCACGAACACGCTACGACGGGGGCCGTGGCGGAAGCGGCAAGGGTGGGGAGACTGATCCGCAAGGATCGCAGGTTTCGGGAAGAGGCGGGGCGGACAGCACGGGGGCACCTCCGGCGTTCCGCCTCTCCCGAATCCGCGAGGCGCTCGAAGCTGAGTAGCCTGAGCGGGTGACCATGCTGAACAAGGACATGACGCTGTGCATCTCGCTGTCGGCTCGACCGAGCAACAACGGCACGCGCTTCCACAACTTCCTCTACGAGGCCCTCGACCTCAACTGGATCTACAAGGCCTTCGCGCCGACCGATCTCGCCCAGGCGATCGCGGGCGTGCGCGGCCTCGGCATCCGCGGGTGCGCGATCTCGATGCCCTATAAGGAAGACGTCATCGCGCTCGTCGACCGCATGGACGAGTCGGCGTCGGCGATCGACTCGGTCAACACGATCGTGAACGACGACGGCGTGCTCACCGCGTACAACACCGACTACTCGGCCATCGCCCAGTTGATCGAGGAGAACGGCTTGGATGCCACAGCCTCGGTGCTGCTGAAGGGATCGGGCGGCATGGCCAAGGCCACAGCCGCCGCATTCCGCGACGCCGGATTCGCGAACGTGACCATCGTCGCCCGCAACGAGCGGGCAGGGCGCACCCTCGCCGACCTGTACGGCTTCGCCTGGCAGGCGGATGCCGGAGACAGCACCGCCGACATCATCGTGAACATCACCCCGATCGGCATGGCCGGCGGGCCCGATGAGCACACGCTGTCGTTCTCGGAGGAGGCGGTGGCCGCGGCATCCGTCGTCTTCGACGTCGTGGCGCTGCCCGCCGAGACGCCGCTCGTGCGCGCGGGCCGCGCGGCGGGGAAGACGGTCATCAGCGGCGCCGAGGTCGCGACGCGGCAGGCGCTCGAGCAGTTCGTGCTGTACACGGGCATCCGCCCGTCGGCCGAGCTGGTGCGCCAGGCCGAGGAGTTCATGCGCGCGCAGTGACGGGCGCCCTTCGTCTCGCTCCGCTCGCTCAGGGACCGGTGCCGAACGCCGGTTCCTGAGCGAGGAGCGCAGCGACGAGACGAAGAGCCGAGACTCAGACGCCGACGACCTCGCTCTCCTCGGCCCGGGGCACACCGTGCGCACGATGCGCAGCGGATGCCGCGAACACCATGATCACCAGGGCGGATGCCGTGATCGCCGCGCCGATCCAGATGGGGGAGGTGTAGCCGAGCCCGGCGGCGATCCCCACCCCTCCGGCCCAGGCTCCGAGCGCGTTGCCGACGTTGAACGCGCCGATGTTCGCGCCCGAGGCGAGCGTCGGCGCACCACCCGCGAACTGCATGATGCGGCTCTGCAGCGCGGGAACGGTGCCGAAGCCGAAGCCGCCCATCGCGACGAGGATCACCATCGTCGCGGGCTGCGACCACGCGAGCAGGGCGAACGCGACGAGCACGACGACGAGCGCCGCGATGAAGAGAAGGAGCGTGCGGTCGATCGAGCGGTCGGCGAGGCGTCCGCCGATCGCGTTACCGGCCACGAGGCCGACGCCGAAGAGCACGAGCAGCCACGGCACGGCGGCGGTGTCGAAGCCGGAGACTCCGGTGAGCGTGTAGGCGACGTAGGTGAAGGCGCCGAACATGCCGCCGAAGGCGAGCACCGTGATGACGAGCGACAGCCACACCTGCCCGGACCGGAACGCCGAGAGCTCGCTCCGCAGGCTCACGACCGCGTCGGCGGAGCGCGGGGCCTTCACGACCGCGGCGATGCCGATCAGGGCGACGACACCGATGACGGTGATCACCCAGAACGTCGCACGCCAGCCGAACTGCTGGCCAATGAAGGTGCCGAACGGCACGCCCAGCACGTTCGCCGCGGTGAGGCCCGTGAACATGATCGAGATCGCACCGGCCTTCTTGTCGGGGGCGACGAGCTCGGAGGCGACGACCGAGCCGATGCCGAAGAACGCCCCGTGGCACAGCGCCGCGACGATGCGTCCGATCATGGCGCCGGCGTAGTCGGGAGCCATCGCGGTGAGGGCGTTGCCGGCGATGAACAGCAGGAGCAGCCCGATGAGCACGGCCTTGCGCGGCAGCCGCACCGTGGCGGCGGTGACGACGAGCGCTCCGACCGCGACGCTCAGCGCGTAGCCGGAGATGAGCCAGCCGGCGGTGGCCTCGCTCACGGCGAAGTCGGCGGCGACCTCGGGCAGCAGGCCCATGATCACGAACTCGGTGAGTCCGATCCCGAAGGCGCCGAGGGCGAGTGCGATGAGTCCGAGTGGCATGGTGGTGCTCCGTGGTGCTCTGATAAGGTAGTTGCAGACGCGGGATATTGCGTCCGGAACACAATGATTGCACGCGCAAGTAGTTTGCGCAAGCAACGACTTTCGGAGGTCACCATGGGCATCTCGGACGACGCCGTCGAGATCCGCGCACGAGGCTGGCGCACGCTCGCCGCGCTGCACGGGATCATCGAGGCCGAACTCGAACGCGCACTCGGAGCATCCGTCGGCCTGTCGGTCGTCGAGTACACCGTGCTCGACGCGCTCAGCCGTCAGGACGGCTGGCACATGCGGATGCAGCAGCTCGCGCGCGCGACCGCCCTCAGTCCCAGCGCCACCACCCGCCTCGTGACCCGCCTCGAAGATCGCGGGCTGCTGACCCGCATCCTCTGCGCCGACGATCGCCGCGGCATCTACACCGAGCTGACCGCCGCCGGGCGTGCGCTGTACGACCAGGCGCACCCGATCCACGACGAGACCCTCGAGCGCACGCTCGGCGACGCCATGGATCAGCCCGAGCTCGCCCCCGTCGTGCACGCCCTGCAGGGGAGTTCCGCGCTGGCGTGAGTCTCGCGGCGGGGCGCTTCGACGGGCTCAGCGACCCAGTTGCGTGCACGGCGACCCAGTTTCAGACGCAGCGACCCGTTGCAGAGGCTGGGTCCCTGAGCCTGTCGAAGGGTCCCACACCGCGGATAGCCTGTTCGGATGAAGACGATCGGTGTTCTCGGCGGCATGAGCTGGGAGTCCTCCCTCGAGTGGTACCGGCTCGCGAACGAGCGGGTCGCCGCACGACTCGGCGGCTACCACTCGGCCCGCATCCTGCTCGACTCGCTCGACTTCGCCGAGATCGAGGCGTTGCAGGCGCAGGACGACTGGGACTCCGCGGGCGCTCTCCTCGCCGATCGCGCCCGCGCGCTCGAGGCAGCAGGTGCCGAGATCCTCGTGCTTGCGACCAACACCATGCACCTCGTCGCCGACCGGATCACGGATGCCGTCGGCATCCCCTTCCTGCACATCGCTGATGCCGCCGGCGCGGCGGCGTCGGGCGCGGGGCTCGCCACCGTCGGCCTGCTCGGCACCGCCTTCACGATGGAGAAGCCGTTCTACGCCGAGAAGCTCGCGGCGCACGGCATCCGCACCCTCGTTCCGGATGCCGACGACCGCCGCACCGTGCATGCCGTGATCTACGACGAACTGGTGCACGGCGTCGTGCGCGACGAGTCACGACGGGCGTACGTCGAGGTCGTCGACCGGCTGATCGCGCGCGGCGCGGAGGGCATCGTCCTCGGCTGCACCGAGATCGAGCTGCTGCTCACGGCCGACGACGTGCCGGTGCCCGTGTTCCCGACGACCTCGCTGCACGTGGATGCCGCGATCGCGGCGGCGCTGGCCGACTAGCCGATTACTCCGCGCCCCACGGACCGGTCACGACGACCTTCCCGATCGTGCGCGAGGTCTCGACGAGCGCATGCGCCTCGCGAAGGGTCGCCGCATCGAGCGGCGAGAGAGTGGTCGTGAGCGTCGTGCTCACCTCCCCGGCGTCGAGGAGACCGGCGACGCGCGTGAGCAGTTCGTGCTGGTAGTCGTCGTCGGGCTCGTGGATGGGCCGGGTGAACATGAGCTCCCAGTGCCACGTGACGCTCTTGCCCTTGAGCGCGTCGATGCTGCCACCGGTCTCGTCGATCGACACGACCTCGCCGCGGGGGCGGATGACCGCGGCGATGGCGTCGATGTTGCCCGGGGTGAACGAGGTGAAGACGTAGTCGACGCCCCCCGGTGCGATCTCGCGGACGGCGTCGGCGAAGTCGCGCCCGACGACGTGGTCGGCGCCCATCCGCGCCACCCATTCCTCCGACTCCGGACGGGAGGCCACGGCGATCACCGTGAGTCGCGTCAGCGCCCGGGCGAACTGGATGATCAGCGACCCGACCCCGCCCGCAGCACCGATCACGAGCAGGGTGCCCTCGCTGTCGGCGTCGAGGCGGAGCCGATCGAACAACGCTTCCCAGGCGGTGATCGCCGTGAGCGGCACGGCGGCGGCCTCGGCATCCGTCAGCGACTCCGGTGCCGCGCCGACGATGTTCTCGTTCACGAGTTGGAACTGCGCGTCCGATCCCGCACGGTCGACCTGACCGGCGTAGAAGACGCGGTCACCCACGGCGAAGCGACGAGCGTCCTCGCCGACGGCGACGACGCGGCCGACGGCGTCGAAGCCGAGCACACGCGGGGCATCCCCCTTCTTCGCACGGCCGCGATTCTTGACGTCGACCGGATTGACCGAGACGGCGTCGACCGCGACGAGCAGGTCGTGTCCGTGGGGAACGGGAGTGGGGATCTCCACGTCGACCATCGAACCCGGATCGGATGCCGCACCGCCGGGCGCGTCGATCGCGAGCATGGTCGCGGGGAGTTCTGCGGGTGTCGTGGGGGACGTCTGTTCTGCCATGGCTCGACCATATCCAGTCCACCCCAGTTACCCGCAAGGGTCTCTAGTATCTTTCGGTTACCATTGCGGGATGACCACGCTCGACACCTGCGCGCTCGGCACCCCGCATGACGTCTACGACGCCCAGTGCCCGTGCCGCGGCGTTCTGGACCTGCTCGCCGACAAGTGGAGCGCGCTCGCGATCGGAGCCCTCGAAGACGGCGCACTGCGGTTCGGCGAACTCAAGAAGCGGCTCATGGGCATCAGCCCGAAGGTCCTCACCGCCACGCTCCGCCGCCTCGAGGACCGAGGCCTGCTCACGCGCGAGGTCTTCGCCGAGGTGCCGGTGCGGGTCGAGTACTCACTGACCGAGCTCGGCATCGATGCCGCTCGCCCTCTGCGCGGACTCCGCGACTGGGTCGAGTTGAACATCGAACGCTTTCCCGCGGTCTGAGGCCGCGCACACCGCGCCCGCAATCCGAACTCTCGGTGAATTGTGCAACGCCTTCGGGATTCCCGCACGACCAGGGTGATTTCGAAGATCCTATAGGTGACCGTTCACCCGGCGGGCCCCGAAACCAGCACCCGTTCACCCGAACGATTACCCCGCCACCGCTAGTGTCCCCAGGTCGCGCGTGCCCCGACGCGCATCCCTCACCCTGGAGACGCATCCCTCATGAAGCAACCGATACGGTCGCGCTCGGCGAAGGTTCTCACCGCCGCGTTGGCCGCCACCCTCGTCGCCCTGGCGACCCCGTTGTCGGCGACCGCCGCGACCTACCCGAGCGATGGCACACGCCCCGACTCCCTCGACATCCTCGGCGGCTACGACGCCATCTGGCACTCCGACGGCCGAGGCACGATGGACGGCGAGGTGGCGAACGCCGCGGCAGCCGCCCACAATGACGAACTCACGGTGTGGATCAACAACCACGCCACCGAAGCGCAGCAGCTGAAGGCCCTGCAGGACGCGAACTACGACGCCGCGCTGCTCGTGGGCACCGGTCTCGGCTCGACCCTGCAGCCGATCTACATCAACGGCCTGCGCGGCGGACAGTTGCCCAAGACCCGCGAGCTCATGAACAGCATGGCCGGGTACGCCGACACCGACGCCGCGAAGGTCGCGTTCAACTACCCGCGTCCGTTCCTCGCGACCGACCCGGCGACCACCGGCGTGGCCTGCGACGCGAACACCTACAACGCGTCGTCGCTCGCCGGCATCCGCACCGGCACCGCCTACACCGAGGCGAATGGAAGCTTGAGCATCGAGCAGGTTCCCGAGATGACCGACTCCTCGGGCGTCTTCACCGACCCGCGCACCGTCGGTGTCGGCTACGGCGGCTACTGCGCCAGCGCCTCGTTCCCCTCGGGCCACACCACCAACTCCTACCTCGCGGGACTCACCCTCGCGACCCTCGTGCCCGAGCTCGCCCCCGGCATCCTCTCGCGCGTCAGCGAGATGGGCACCAACCGCATCGTGCTGGGAATGCACTACCCCCTGGACGTGATGGGCGGCCGCATCGCCGGTCAGGCGCTCGTCGCCGAGCGATGGACGGATGCCGCCTACCGCCGCGACGTCATCGACCCCGCCCGCGACGAACTCGTCGCGTACCTCGAGGCGAACTGCGGCGACGACCTCGCCGCCTGCGCCGCCACCGGCACGCCGTTCCAGAACGATCCGTTCGCCGGCGCCGCGGTTCCCGGCGGCACGGCGCAGGTCGTGACCGATCGCGCCTCGGCGATCACAGCATTCCAGGAGCGCCTCACCTACGGCTTCGCGCAGACCGGCCCGACCGATCTCGCTCCCTCCGTTCCGGCGACGGCATCCGCTCTGCTGCGCAGCACCTACCCGACGCTGACCGACGCGCAGCGCACCGAGGTGCTCGCCCAGACGCAGATCGAATCGGGCTACCCGCTCGACCGCACCGGCACTCCGACCGGCTCGTGGCAGCGCATCGATCTGGCCGCGGCGATGACCGCGACCGTCGAGGTCGATGACGCGGGCGACGTCGAGGTCATCGCGACCGGCACCGCCCCGACCGTGATCGGCGCCGACGGCGCCGCCGTGCTCGTGCTGCCCGACGGCGACACGGTCGAGGTCTCGACGACGCTCGCGTTCGCGGCGTCCGGGCTCGACGCCGGTGCCGACTACCGTGTCGTGTTCGACGACGGCCGCGCGACCGTGCTCGGCTCCTTCCGCGCCACGACCGGCGGCTCGGTCTCGGGCAAGGTCGTCATCCCGGCGGATGCCCGCACCGGCACCCGCACGATCGCTCTGCTGCGCGCCGATGACACCGTCGCCGCGACGGCCGACATCACCGTGCTCGCCGAGCAGGTCTACACGATCTCATCGGAGGCCGACCTCGACCTGCTGCGCCAGCACCCGGACGGCACGTTCGAACTCACCGCCGACATCACGATGACCGCGCGCTGGACGCCAGTCCCCGTGTTCACCGGCGAACTGCGCGGCAACGGCCACGTCATCACCGGCCTCGAGATCGTCACCGCCAACAACCAGGGCTTCGTCGCGCAGAACAACGGCACGATCCGCGGACTCGGTTTCGTGAACCCTGTCTCGCGTCTCACCGTCGACGCCAGTGCGGCGGTCGTCGCCGCGAACAACTACGGCACCATCGACCAGGTGTTCGTGCGGGGCGGCGTCGTCACCGGCGGGCACCGCAGCGGCGTCATCGTGTCGAACAACTGGGGCACCGTCACGAACACCTACAGCACCGGCCGCGCGTCGGGACAGTGGGAGACCGGCGGCATCACCGCGTGGAACGACAGCTCGGCGATCGTGCGCGACAACTACACGACCGTCACCGTCACCGCGGCCTACGCGAACGTCGGATCCATCGCGGGTGTCGGCAACGGCGGCGCGCAGATCACCGGCAACGTCGCGCTCGCGGGCGCCGTGCAGGGTACGAGCGGCAACGCCGGGCGCCTGGTCGGCGTCGGCAACCCGACGCTGCGCGACAACCTCGCCCTGAACACGATCACCGTCAACGGCTGGGCCGTGAACGGCGGGTCGGCCGACAACCTGCAGGGCGCACCGAAGTCCGCCCGCGAGCTGCAGGATGCCGCGACCTTCACCGCCCTCGGCTGGGACTTCGACACCGTCTGGCAGTGGAGCGACGAGGCCAAGCGCCCCGTGCTCCGTGCCGTCGCCGAGCCCGTCGATGTCGTGACCGCACCGGATGCCGCCGTGGCCGACGCCTTCGTGCCGCGCGCGATCAGCCAGATGCGCAACAACCTCACCGCCGATGCCGCCCTGTCGGCCGCGCGCATGGGCGACACCTCGCCCGCGCTCTCGGCCGCGTGGTCGCAGCTCATCGAGACGTGGGATGCCGCGAACACGGCGTTCCGCATCAACGAGACGGTGCCCGCGGGACTCCCGCAGCAGGGCCACGTCTTCATCATCCTCGGCTACGCGCTGAACAACGACGGCACGGCTCAGCCCGAGCTCATCCGTCGTCTCGAGCAGGCGAAAGCCGGTCTCGACGCCTACCCGAACTCCCGCATCGTCGTCACCGGCGGCGTCGTGCGCAACGGCCAGACAGAGGCCGGCGTCATGCGCGCCTGGCTGCTCGGCCAGGGGATCTCCGAAGACCGCATCATCTTCGAGAATGCGGCGACCGACACCCCGACCAACGGCATCAACACCATGGAGATGCTCGTGGCCGACCCGTCGATCACCAGCTACACGCTGGTGTCGAGCGCCTCGCACCTGCGTCGCGCGACGGTCGTGTTCGAGGCGGCGGCGCTGTCGGCGCAGCTGCGTCATGGCACGGCATCCACTCCCGTCTCGGTCGCGAACCTCGCGTACATGGACAACCGCACGTCCGAGAACCCGCCCTCGATCTCGGAGCGCGACTCGATCACGCAGAACGTCGCGAAGGTGTGGGGCGTGAACGTGGAGACCGACGCCTACAACGGCGTGCAGCGCCAGCTCGTCGGCCGCTTCGTCAACGCGCAGCGCCTCGGCGACGCGGTCGACGCCCTGCGCGTCGTCTCGCAGATCCGCGCGTTCTCGCCCGAGTACGCCGACCGTCTCGCCGACCTGGCCGAGCGGTGGAACGGTGCGCTGACGATGACCGAGTTCGCGGATGCCGTGGCCGAGGTCCCGGCGAAGGGTCACACCTTCATCGTGCCCGGCTCGCAGCTGAACGACGACGGTTCGCTCACCGAGACGTCGCTCGCGCGTCTGCGCATCGCGGTCGAGGCGCTCACCGCGAACCCCGGATCGACGGTCACCGTGGTCGGCGGAGCCGCGCGCAACGGCATCACCGAGGCCGGTGCGCAGCGCACCTGGTTGCTCGCCAACGGCGTCGCGGCCGACCGCATCGTCGTCGTCGACACCTCGTCGAGCCTGGTGCAGGGAGCGCAGCACGCCATGCTCGCACTCAGCGCGCGCGGCGACTCGTCGTACACGGTGATCACGAGCGCGTCGGTCATGCGCCGCACGCTCGCGGTCTACAGCTCGGGAGCGACCTACGCCGCCTCGCACAACGCCGACGGACGCGTCATCGCCGAGTCGGGCCACATCGCGATCAACGACGTGTTCCAGCTGTTCTCGTTCGGAGCCCCGGCGGCCGACGACGGCACGAAGCGCACGATCGCCGAGAACATCGCCGATGTGCTGGGGGTGCGCGGCGAGTACAACACCTTCGCCGCGAACGCTCCGGCGGTGGCGGCGCTCGATGCGATCGCCCTCACGGCCCCGGCCAAGAGCGCGTACCTGGTGGGCGACGCGTTCGACGACGACGGCCTGGCGGTCATCGCCTCGTACGCCGACGGATCGACGCTCCACGTGACCCCGCTCGTGACGGTCACGGGCTTCGACGCCTCGTCGGCCGGTGTCCGCACCGTCACGGTGACGTTCACGGATCGTGGCGAGACCCGCAGCGAGACGTTCGACATCACGGTGCGCCTCGCCGATGCGACCGCTCTCGAGCAGACGATCGCCGAGGCGGCTGCCATCACGGCGGACGGGTGGACGACGGCGAGCTTCGCGGCTCTGCAGTCGGCTCTCGTCGAGGCGCGGGCCGTGGCCGGTGACCTCGGTACGGATGCCGCGACCATCGCGCGTGCAACGGAGACACTGCGCGCGGCGATCGACGGACTCGTCGAGAGCGGGAGCCCGGGGACGGATCCGGGTACCGACCCCGGGACGGGTGAGGGTACCGACCCCGGCGCGGGGGAGGGCACGACCCCGGGCACCGGTGGCGGTGCCGCCGATCCCGACGGACTCGCCACGACCGGCGGACAGCTCGCGCTCGGCGCTCTGGCCCTCGGCATCCTGCTCGCCGCCGGAGGAACGACGCTCGTCGTCGCCCGCCGCCGCCGAGCCGCGGCCGAGTAACGCGAATCGAGGGGCGGCCCTTCGTCTCGCTGTCCTCGCTCAGGAACCCGGTTCCTGAGCGAGGAGCGCAGCGACGAGACGAAGGGCCGTCTCGCACTCACCCGCCTCAGTCGCGCAGCCCCAGCTCCTCCACCACGGCGACCACTCGCGCGCGATCCACGCCGTCGAGTCCGCGCAGGGGCCGGGGCAGCGAGGGGGCGGCGACCAGGCCGAGATGCTCGGCGATCGTCGCGGTGACACGCGCGCTTCCGTGCACGGCGAAGAGGTCCCAGAGCGGTTGCAGGCGGGCGGATGCCGTCAGCGCCACCTCTTCTCCGGCGAGCGCGGGGCGCGCGATCGCGAGCATCGACTGTGGCAGCGTGCCCCCGACCGCGGTGAACCACGTGTCGCACCCGCCGAGCAGGCCGGCCGCCGCGACCCCGTCGCCCGAGATGCCGATGCGCACGTGCTCCGGCACGACTGCGCGGATCTCCGCGACACGGGCCCGAGACGCGTCGACCCCTCCGACCGGTGGGATCTTGATCGCCGCGACCTGCGGGAGCTCCGCGATCCGCGCGTACAGGTCGAGCGAGAACGTGAACCGGGTCGTGCCGGGGTTGTCGTAGACGACGAGCGGCACCGAGAGGCCCGCGGTCACGTCGGCGTACAGCCCGAAGACGTCATCGTCGGTGAGGGGCTGATAGCTCACCGGGGCGAGGAGCACGGCGGACGCCCCGGCATCCTGCGCGTCATCAGCGAGCGCCTGCACGTGCGAGGTGCGCGTCGCGCCCACTCCGACCACCACCGGGATCCCCCGGGAGTGTTCGACGCTGGCGACGGCCACGGCCCGACGCTCCTGCCGGTCGAGATAGGCGTACGAACCGGTCGAGCCGAGCGCGCCGATCGAATCGACCCCCGCCGCGGCGAGACGGTCGATCAGTCCGGCGTAGGCGGCGAGATCGACCCGGTCGTCGCGGATCGGGGTGAGCGGAAAAGCGCTGAGACCGGTGAGCACCCGACCAGCGTATTGCGCGTACCGCCGAAGCACCCTCACCGGGGCCTGTCAACCGGGTATGCCGGCGTCGCCGACCGCGACGACGGTGGGACGACACCCACGGATCGGAGCACACGATGAAGGCACTCACCTGGCAGGGCACCCGCAACGTGACGGTCGAGGAGGTGCCCGACCCCGTCATCCAGGAACCGACGGATGCCGTCATCCGCATCACGTCCTCGGCGATCTGCGGGTCCGACCTCCACCTGTACGAGCTGCTCGGACCGTTCATCGACCGCGGCGACGTGCTCGGCCACGAGCCGATGGGGATCGTCGTCGAGGTCGGCGCGGGCGTGACGAAGCTCAAGGTCGGCGACCGGGTGGTCATCCCGTTCAACATCTCCTGCGGCGAGTGCTTCATGTGCACGCACGGGTTCCAGTCGCAGTGCGAGACCACGCAGGTGCGCGAGTACGGCAGCGGGGCGGCACTCTTCGGCTACACCAAGCTCTACGGCCAGGTTCCGGGCGGACAGGCGGAGTACCTGCGGGTGCCCCTGGCCGATTACAACCACATCCCGATCGGCGCCGACCTCCCCGACGAGCGATACCTCTTCCTCAGCGACATACTCCCCACCGCATGGCAGGGCGTGGAGTACGCCGAGGTGCCCGAGGGCGGCACGCTCGCGGTGATGGGGCTCGGCCCCGTCGGTCAGTTCGTCGCTCGCATCGGTCGGCACCGCGGCTACCGGGTGCTCGCCGTCGATCCCGTTCCGGAACGCCGCGCGATGGCCGAGCGTCACGGCATCGACACCTTCGATCTCACCGACACGATCGTCGAAGAGCTGCGCGACCTCACCGAGGGCCGCGGCGCGGACGGAGTGGTGGATGCCGTCGGTCTCGAGGCGCACGGCAACGCCGGAGTGGAGTTCGTGCAGAAGGCGGTGGGGCTGCTCCCCGACGCCGCCGCGCGCCAGTTGCTCGACAAGGCAGGCATCGATCGCCTCGCCGCCGTGTACGCATCGATCGACGCGGTGCGTCGCGGGGGAACGGTCTCGCTCAGCGGTGTCTACGCGGGAGACGCCGACATCATGCCCATGAAGACGCTGTTCGACAAGCAGATCAGCCTGCGTATGGGGCAGTGCAACGTCAAGCGCTGGATCGACGACATCATGCCGCTGGTGGAGGACGCCGCCGATCCGCTCGGGGTGATGGACCTGACGACCCATCACGCTCCGCTCGAGGATGCGCCCGAGCTGTACAGCATGTTCCAGAAGAAGGAGGACGGCTGCATCAAGGTCGTACTGCACCCGTCAGCGGCCTGAGGCCGTGCCCGCCCACCCGCGAGGTCACGGGCGGCGTCACGGGCGGCGGTTGCCGACCCCCGGCTCGTCGTTATGCGCGGAGTCGTAAGAATCGGCGTCGGCGGATGCCGCGGCATCCGTGTCGTCGTCGACCCCCACTGCGCCGGCCGCGCCGGAGTCGGCACCGCCGCCACCCGCGGGTACGTCGTCCACCCCGACTCCGTCGCTTTGTCTTTGCTCCAGCAGCTCCGCGATGCGCTCCTCGGCCTCGGCTCCGGTCGGCATGTCTGCGCTCGAGTCCGACCCGCTCATGAGTTGCCGTCGGAAAGGTCGGCGGCCGAGATGTCCGACGGCGAGCTCGCGAGTCCGAGGTCGGGATCGGTGTTGACGCCGCCGCCGATCGCGTCCTGGCCGGCGATGCGCTCCTCCGCAGACACCTCGTCGTCGGATTCGGCGTGCTCCTCCGCGATCAGGTCCTCCTCCTCGGGGCGGATCGCCGATTCCTCGGCGCCGAAGGAGTTGATGAGACCCTCGGGATTCGACATGTCGTGCTCCTCTCGTCGTCGGTCGTGCGGATTCCAGCGTGCCCGCGACGAGCCGGGAACGGATGCCCGTTGACAGGCATCCGTTCGGCACGTAGACGCCGCGCTCAGTCGATCGACGCGCGGACGGTCTGCGAATCGGGACCGATCTGGCCCCAGGCGCTGCCGGTGAGGGTCTGGTCACCGATGACGGCCGAGACCTCGAGGCGGTAGTCGCCGACCTGTTCGGCCCGGTCGTCGCTGAGCACGAACAAGCCGTCCGGCTGCCCCTCGACCGTGCAGACGAGCGCGGCACCCGTAGGCCGACATTCCCACCCGGTCGGGGACGCGACCACCGCGAGTCCCTCGGGCAGGGTGAGAGAGACGGTCGACGACTCCTCGCGCCCGGTGAGCGAGACGGCGAGAGTCGCCGTGCCCTGCCCGGTGATGTCGGAGGTGACGACGAGTTCGGAGACGATCGGCGCCGGGGCGGCGATCTGCTCGATCACGGGCGGCACGACGACCACGCCCAGGATGCCGAGACCCGTGACGATCGCGAGCACCGGCCAGATGTTGCCCAGTACCTGCCAGACGGACGCCGCGGCCCCACCCCTCACGCTCGGCGTGCTCGATCCGACCGACGGTGATCCGACTGACGGCGACTCGGCCGATGGTTCCGCGTCGCTCGTGGGCTCCTCGGATGCCTCGGCGCTGGTGGGGCCGAGCACGATGTTGCCGATCAGCAGCACGGTGGCGACGCCGAGCAGCGTGGCCGTGGTGCCGAATCGACCCCACGCGGCGCGGCAACGGGGGCAGTCGCGGATGTGCTCCATGCCGGTCGAGTCCGCGGCGTCGTCGACGTCTTCGGTGACCACCGGGGGGAGTCTCGTGGCCGCGTGACGACACTCGGCGGGCGGATCGTCCTCTTCGAGGATCACCCGGAGCATGGCGCGGCGCAGTCCCTTGCGGGCGCGCAGACTGAGGGCGTAGATCGACGACGCCGGCCGCCCGAGCTCATCCTCCAGCTCGGCGGGTTTGCGTCCGTCGATGATCGTGGCGCGCAGCACCTGCTGCTGATCGTCGGGAAGCAGCAGCAGCGCTGTGCGCACGCGACGGTACTCGGTGTCGAGCTCGATGTGCCGCGTGTCCTGCATCACCGTCGGCAGGTTGTCTTCGGTATCGACGAGCGGCAGCACGCGAGAGCGCGGCGAGCGGAACTCGTCGATCATGCGGTTGCGCATGGAGCGGATCACGTACGCCCCCGCCTTCTCCTTCGGTCCGGTGCCGCTCTTCCAGAGCGAGAGCAGGCCGACGAGGGCATCGGCGAGCAGGTCGTCGGGGTCGATACCGCTGGTGGCGAGTCGGCGCGCGGTGGTGAGAAGCATCCGCTGGTTGCGGAGCAGGAACATGCCGGCGGCCGCGCGATCGCCCGCGTTGGCGGCCGCGCTGAGCCGGTCGTCCTCCGCGTATTCGCGCAGGATCGCCGGATCGATCGTGCGCTGCCGTGCCCGTACTGCCATCTGACGACCTCCCCGATCATCATTGTCCTGCACTCCCGCCCGCCCGGGACCAACGCGAATCGGCGGCACCGGTCATCCGGTGCCGCCGATTCGACGCGTGCGGTCGTCAGACCAACCGCCTCCCGCGCAGGAGCAATCCGGCCGCACCGACGAGGAGCAGTCCCCCGCCGATCGCGATCGGAGCCCAGGGCGCTCCGCCACCGGTGAGCGCGAGGGTCGCGTCCGCCGAGGCGCTGCCGTTCGAGCTCGCACCCGCGCCGGGCGCGCTGCTGCCGCCGCCCGCCGGGTTCTCGGTACCGGGCTCATCGGTGCCGGGATTCTCGGTGCCGGGATCGTCCGTTCCGGGGTTCTCCGTTCCGGGGTTCTCGGTTCCCGGGTCGCCTGTTCCCGGGTCGCCGGTCGAGGCGCGCAGGCTGATGGTCGCCTGCTCGGTGATCGCCTGGCCCAGGCAGTTGGTGAACACGGCGCGGTAGTACGTCGTGTCGGTGGGGTTCACCGTGATCGAGGTCGAGGTCTGCCCCACGATGTCCTCCCACGGGCCTCCCGCCGTGAGCGCCTGCTGCCACTGCACAGTCGGTGCGTCGTCGCCGTCGGCCGCGGCCGTCAGCGTCGCCGACTGACCGGCCACCACGACCGAGGGCGTGGGGCTCTCGGTGATCGTCGGGGCGGAGCCGAAGACATAGCCGTCATCGAAGACCACGGATGCCGCGACGCCGAACTGCGTGTACGAGACGGCCACGTCGGACGGTCCGCAGTACGCGGGTGTCGTGACGCTCCAGGCGCCGTCGCTCTGCACGAGGTCGGTGCCGGGGATGCCGTCGAAGGTCACGCCGGTGACGGTGACCTGCGTGCGCACGAGCCCCGGGGCGCGGCGGTTCTGGCTGGTTCCGTCGCCGAGCATGCCGATGCTGTTGACGCCCCAGGAGTACGTCTTGCCGTCGGAGCCGGTGGCGAGCGCGTGCTGCGAGCCGGCGTCGATCGAGGTGAACGTCACTCCTGCGGGCAGCTGCGCGAGACCCGGAACGTAACGGCCGGTCGTGGTGCCGGTGCCGAGCGTGCCGTTGTCGTTGGCGCCCCACGAATAGAGCTGACCGCTGCTGTCGAGAGCCAGGGAGTACGACGAACCCGCGCTGATCTGCGCGATCGTCACCCCCGCGGGGATCGCGCTGATCGCGGGGGTGAGCACGGGGTCGCCCGAGGTGTCGCCGGTGCCGATCGGTCCGCCGAGGTTCGATCCCCAGGCGTAGACCTCGCCGGTGGAGGCGAGTGCCAGCGCGTGGCTGTTGCCCGCCGAGATCTGCGTAAAGGTCACGCCAGCGGGTGTCTGCACGAGAGCAGGGGTCGCCCGGTCGTTCTGCGTGCCGTCGCCGAGTGTGCCGGAGTAGTTCTGGCCCCAGGCGTAGATCGATCCGTCACTCGCGAGGGCCAGCGAGTACGTGCTCCCCGCGTCGACGGTGGTGAAGGTCACGCCCGCCGGGGTGGGAAGCTGCACCGGAGCGGTCCGCTGGGTGGTGGTGCCGTCGCCGATGCGCCCCTGCCCGTTGTAGCCCCAGCCGTAGAGAAGGCCGTCGGAACCGACGGCGAGCGAGTGGTACGAGCCCGCATCGACATCGGTGAAGGTGATGCCCGCGGGCATCTGCACCGCGACCGGCGCGGTGCGGCTCTGCGTGTCGCCGTCACCGAGCTGGCCGTAGGGACCCTGTCCCCATGAGTAGGCCTGACCGGTGGGGTCGAGGGCGATCGCGAAGCCCTCACCGCCCGCGACCTCGGTGAAGGTCACGCCGGCGGGCGCCGCCACCCGAACCGGGGTAAGGCGGTTCGTGGTGGTGCCGTCGCCGAGCTGTCCCAGCGAGTTGAGGCCCCAGGCGTAGGCGTTGCCGTCGTCGCCGAGCGCGTACGACGGTCCGAGGTCGGCCGAGACGTCCGTGAACCGCACACCGATCACGGTGTCGCTCACGGTCGCGCCCCCGATCGTCGGGCCGGCGTCGGGCGTCGGTGCGGCCGAGGCCGCCAGCGGTGACAGAGCCACCGCCGCTGCGGCGCCGAGGACCGTGGCGATCCCCAGTCCGCGAGTCTTTCGTCTGCGCGTCGAGCGCGCGTCTTTCGTGTACTCCCCCATCGGTTTCCTCATCTCCGGGCGCACGACGGCGCCCCTCCCCTCGGTCGGCAGGGTGGCCGACCAGGTCGGCCCGGGTAGCCGACGCATAAGTGACAACGGATGAACGCAGAGAATCTGACGCACCGTCGTCTCGGAGGCTACTGGGGTTCCGGAGATATATGCAACTGAATACTTCTTTACCGCTGAACGGGTATTCAGTGGAACTCATGTGCAAGCCATTCCGTCCACGACGGAGCGCCCGGGCATCCGCTCTCTCGAGGGATGCCCGGGCGCTCTCAGGGCGTCAGCCGCCGGCTACTCGGCCGTGCGGCGTCGGCGGATCACGAAGAACGCACCCGCGGCGATCAGACCCAGTGCGAACACCAGGAATCCGACCGCGAGCCCGCCACCGGTGATGGCGAGGCCCTGAACGATCACCGTCGCCGACGCGTCGTCGGAGTCGGTCACCGCGCCGCCGAGCGGATCGGCACCGGCCGCGGTGACGACGTTCTCGATGTTCTGCGTCGTGCGCTCCAGCTCGAGCACCACAACAGCCGCCTCACCCGGCAGCAGATCACCGACGGTGATCGACTGGTCGAGCTTCGGGTCGTTGAGAACCACGTCGGTCAGGGGCGAGTTTCCCGTGTTGGTGACCGTGAGCTGCCAGTACGTCGCAGCCCCCGACGCGACCTCGACGGTCTCGGTCCAGGGCCCGTTCTCGGCAGCCGAAACGAGCTTGTCGACCGCGAGACCGGACTCGACGCCGAAGTACCACGAGTCATCGGCGGCGACGAGCGTTCCCTCGCCGGCGGGATCGGATGCCTCGGCCGTCACCGTGTTGCGGTATTGGCCGACGATCGCGGTTCCCGAGGCCGTGAGCGTGACGCTCTCGCCCGGCTCGAGGCGATCGATGACGTCTTCGAACACGAGCGTGCCCTCGGAGTCGACGTCGGTGACGAGCACGTCGATCAGCGGAAGCTGCCCGGTGTTCGTGACCGTGTACGCCCACTCGACGTCACTGCCCGGCGTGAGCCAGAGACCCGGAGCCGAGGTGACCTCTTCGCCGTTCGTCGTCTTGACGATCGACAGGCCCGACTCGCCCGCCAGGTACCAGGAGTCGTCGATCTGCGGCGCGGGCTGCTGCGGCAGAGCCGCACCCTCGTCGTCGACCGCGGTCGCGGTGGCCGTGGCGGTGTTCTGGTACTGACCGGAGACCGCGGTCCCCGTCGCTTCGAAGGTGCGCGTCTCACCCGGCAGGAGCGGACCGTCGGCCTCGCTCGTCGGGGTCAACGTACCCGTCGTTCCGGAGCCATCGGTGAAGGCATCCGACACCGCGATGTCGTCGAGAGGCGCGTCGCCCGTGTTCGTGACCTCGTAGGTCCACGTCACGGTCGACCCGGCCGCCACGAGGGCACCCGGTGCGGCGTCGTACTCGACCCCGTTCGTCTTCTTCACGAGCGAGAAGCTCGGCGTCGCGAGAACGGTCACAGCCGCCTCGTTCGAGACGAACTCGACCGGAGTGCCGCGGTAGACGCCCGAGATCGACGCCACGTTGGTGTCGCGCTGGCCGTAGCTCAGCTCGCCCAGGTTCTCCACCGGCACGACCAGCGTGAAGTTCGCCCCGCTGGTCAGCGTTCCCGCCGAGATGCGGAAAGCGGTGGCCCCGACAGGCTCCGTGCTCCACGTTCCGGTGGTGGCGCTGGCCGCGTCGGTCGAGTACTCGACCGACGCGCCGTCCGGGGCGCCGGTGATGGGTCCGGTGAGACGCGTATCGAAGTCATCGCCGTCCGCGATGCTCGGCAGCTTGTCGAACACCACGGTGTCGGTGACCGGGTCGGGCAGGATGTCGCTCACGTAGATCTGCCAGAACGACGATGCTCCGACCTCGGTCTCGAGTGCCCACGGGCCGCTCGCCGAGGCGCTGGAGAGCTTCGAGATCAGCAGACCACCGGCCGTGTTGATCGAGGTGCGAGCCGTGGCGACGGCGACCGACTCGCGCGCCGGGTCGAAGTCGCGATCGTCCGCACCGAAGAATCCGCCGTAGCCGATCATGCCCACGGTGGCCGGCGCGGTACCGCCATCGGCCACCGACAGGAAGCGCGGATCGTTGACCGTCGCGTAGGAGTACGAACGCACCGAGGTGTTGTCGGGGTCGTACGCCTGCGCCAGCGCGATCACCGGGATGCTGTACTTCCATCCGGCGTTCTCGGTGTAACGGTTGTTCGCGGCCTGCGGCGCCCGCATCGGCGGCAGCTCGTCGAACGAGAACACCAGCACCTGCTGCTCGCAGCCGTCGGCGTCGAGCACGCGCCCGGTGGCGTCGAGCGTCGCGCCCGCACCCAGTGCCGGAGTGGCAGGGATGCCCGCGTATACGGCGTTCACCGGCACGATGGCCTGCGAGGTGTCGTAGAAGAGACCGCAGGGCAGAACGACGCGCAGCTGCGAGTCGGTGTACGTCTCGGACGGGTTCTGGTTGACGATGCCCGCCGTGACGAGCCCGCTCGGTCCGCCGACCGACAGCGACGAGGGCACTCCGAGATTGGTCGTCACGTAGACCGAGTCGATCGGGGTGATCGTGCTGGATGCCTCACCGGCGAGTCCGCCACCGGTGACCGCGACCGTGTTGGTCTGCGGGCCGGGCGAGACGCCGGGCGCGGCATCCGACGGCTGCACGCCGGTTTCGACATCGCGGAAGACGGGCTGGAACGCCATGCGCACCTTCGCCTCGGAACCGACGGGAACCGTCTCGGCTCCCGGGGCGATGGTCAGGCGCCAGCCCGAGAGACCGGAACCGGCCGGGAGGATGAGCGAGTCCTGACCGGGGTTGACCCATCCGCCAGATCCGTCGACCTGCACGGCGACGTTCAGGCCCGCGCTCGTGCGGCCGGTACCGAAGATCGCTCCCGTATAGGTGTTCCAGGTGCTCGACCCGTCGAGCTGGTACTCCAGGGTGTACGGCAGGTCGGCGGCGGCGAGGCCGCTCGAGAAGGTGACGAGGATCTGCTGGATGTCGACATGACGGAACCACGAGGCGTTCGGCGAACCGGTCGCTCCCGAGTCGGTGAGTACGAGCTGGTCGATGTTCGGAGCATCCGACGGCCCGGTGTACGACCCGGCCGTGTGGGTGAGGTGGCTCAGGAATCCGGCCGATACCGGCCCCTCGTCGCTCTTCGAGCCGACGACGGCCGCGCCGCCACCGGGAGCGAAGGCCGGACCCTGCGTGTTCGCGGGCGTTCCCGCGTGCGGCACGCCCGCGGCATCCGTCGTCTCGAGCTGCACGGTGTTCATCGGAGGGCGCTGGCCCTCTTCCCACCCGGGAACCGTCTCGGGGTAGCGTACGGTCAGCCAGATCGCCTGGGCGGACGGGTCGACGACCTGCCCGTCGGGGCCGTATCGACCGTCACGCGACCACACGGCGGTCGGCCAGGCAGAGGTGTCCCACGAACCGCCGTTAAAGGCGGCGGACGCCGCGACGAACTCCGTACCGGCGGGGAACGTGTCGGTGAGCTCCTGGCCCCACGAGGCGAACGTGTTGCCGGCGTCGGGGTTGCTGGTGCGCACATTGAAGCGATACGTCACGGTGCGGTTGTCGCCACCGGTGATCACCTCGAATGTCTTACTGGCGGAGTAGTTGTTATCTCCCGTCACCGCCGTGATGGCCGACTCCGAGGCGACGGGGCCGCTGGGGCCTCCGACACCACTGATCGTCGTGGTGAGGGTCGTTCCCTCATGCTTCTGCTCGTACCGGTCCTGGCCGACCGTGTAGACGATGGCGAGCAGCGGCTGCGTCGTGTCGGCGAGCGTCAGCACGAGCGTGCGGGTCGCCGGATCGTAGCTGTAGCTCGCGACCGGCGATGCGCCGCCCGTCGGCACCGAGAGGAAGTACGTGCCCTCGGGCAGCACGGTCGTGAGCACCACGCCCGTCGCCGGGTTCGCGCTGTCGACGCCCTCGAACTCGAGCGTCGCGGTGTAGTTGAAGTTGCTGCCGATGCCCACGCTCTCCGGAGCGTCGAGCGTCAGGGTGTAATCGCCGGTGGCCGCCTGGGCGGCAGCGGGAACGCTCAGCAGACCGGTGACGGCCAGGATGAACGACAGCACCCCCGCCAGCCACGCCCGCCGAGCGCCTCCTCGTGCGACCACGCCCCCGCGCGGTCCTCTCTCGTTACTCATTCCGTTTCCTCCCCGTCCAGATGGTGTGCGGCCGGCGCCGAGCGCCAGCGATCCTTAACTAGACGAGCGACGGCCCGGAACATCACCGGGACGGGGCGGATGCCGTGTCACACGTCGTCTGGATCGATGAGGGGGGTCGTTCCCAGCAGCCCCAAACGGGTCGCGGCGGCGACGGCATCCGCCCGCGATCCGACGCCGAGCTTTCGGTACAGCGACGAGAGCTGCGTCTTGACCGTGTTGCGCGAGACCTTGAGCTCGACGGCCATCTCGGCGAGCGAGGCCGACGTCGACGCGGCAACCAGCACGCGTCGTTCTCGATGCGTGAGCGGATGCCGCAGCAGAGCTTGACCGACCGTCAGCGTCGACGACTCGGAGAGCGGGATCGAGTCGGGGTCGCGCACGAGTCCGCGCAACGCCTCGAGCACGTACCCCGGCACCCCCGTGAACAGGCGCGCCCCGCCCTGCGCCGCATAGGCGGTGGCCATCGCGGCCGTCGCGGGGCTCAGCGAGGCCTCGTCGAGCACATCGGCCCAGGCGAGCAGCAGACGCGACTCGAGCTGCACGTGCGGGGTGGCATCAGGGTCGGAGACGATCACCGTGCTGAGGCGGCGAGCGCGTTCCCGATCGCCCGAGCGGATGGCCACGCGCATGCGCGCGAGACGGGTGAGGATGCCGGTCTCGTCGTTGTCGCTCACGCGCGATGCGGCGAGGGGCTGATCCATCGCGAGGAACGCGTCGACCCGCAGCGCCGTCACCGCGTCGGAGGCGAGGGAGCGCGCGGGGATGAGCTGGGTCGACTGCGCGACCGTAACGAACTCGAGCGCTTCGAGGGGGGACTCGCGGGCGAGGGCGTCACGCGCGAGGGCGAGCAGCTTGAACGGCCAGAGTTCGTCGGCGGACTCCAGAAGCGTAAGGGGCGCGAGCGCCGACGCGGCGTCGTTCTGCTGCTCGACGGCGATGAGTGCCCGTGCTGCGCGCTCCGTGCTCGCCGAGAAGCGCTGGAAGACGGTGGGGGCGCGCACCGGGTGTTCCTGGGCCAGCGCGAGGGCCTGCCGAGCGCTGGCGATCGATCCGCGCACGATGTGCGCGAGCGCGGACTTGCCGAGAGCGTCACGTTCGCTGTCGTGCAGCGTGGCGGTCGCCGCCATCCGCCGGGCCTGTCCGAATCGGCGGACGGCCGTCGCCGTGCGTCCGTTCAGCAGCTCGGTGAACCCGCTCTGCGCCATGAAGAACGCTGCCGGCCCGTCGGCGACGAGGCCCTCGGCCTCCGCCGCACGACTCCAGTCGGCGAGGCGGGAAGCCGATCGGTTCGCCGCGGAGTAGTCGCCGGCGAGCCGTGCGGCGAGGAGCTGCACGAAGTGGATGCCACCGGCCTCCTTCGCCGCGACCCGGCGATGATCGAAGAGCAGCACCTCGCGGGCGCGCTGCGACCCGGCCACCATCGCGAGCTGCCCGAGCGCTTCGAGGGGGAAGTGCCGGGCACGCACCGTCACGGGCAGTGATCGGAAGGCCTGCTCGAAGGCGTCGTAGTGGGCGTTGAGCAAGGGCCACACGTGCAGGGTGAGTGCAGCAGCGACGGCATCCTCGTCGCCCGAGTCCAGCGCTTCGGTGAGCGCCGCTTCGGAGACGGCGCTGATGTACGACGACATGACTCAGAGGTCCGTGCCGTCGACCGGAGCGCTCACGCGGCGACCGTCACGGACTGCGCCCCGGGCAGCGCCGCATAGGCCTGCAGGCCCGCCCGGCATCCGGGGCACTCGTGCGCCGCGGCCACGGCGGGATGACCGGCATTCCACGTGTGCTTCGCACCCACCAGCAAAGCGATCCCCTCCTGGTCGGTGCCGCACCCCGCCCCGGGGCACGCCCGCCGAAGGCACTCGGCCACCAGCTCGGTCCGCAGCGCGGCCTTCGCGCGGTACACCGCCGAGCTCACCCGCCCCGACGAACGGCCGAGCTCGAGAGCGACCTCCTGCGGCTTGCGACCGTTGATCAGCACCTCGGTGAGGAGCATCCGCTGTTCGTCCGACAACCGCGCGAACGCCACCCCGACGATCTCGTTGTCGATCGCCGCGTGGATGCGATCGGTCTCGTCGTGGTGCGCGAACTCGTGCACGTTGGCGTCATCGAGCGCGACGTTGCGCGACCGCGGAGCGCGCATCTCGTCGCGCAGACGATTGCGCATCGTCTGCGCGATGTAGGCGTGGGCGTTCTCGACCGGGCCGCGACCCTGCGACCACTTCTCCCAGGTCGCGAGCAGGGCGACCGAGAGCAGTTCCTCCGCCTCCATCGCTCGCCCCGCGATCGCACGCGAGAGGTTCAGCAGAGTCGGCATGCTCCGAGTGAACAGCACATCGGCCGCCCCGCGCTCCCCCGCATTCGTCGCACGGGCGAGGTCGTTCTCATCCCCTGCCGCAGCATCCGTCGCGAAGCGCGTCGGTCCATCCACATCGATCATGTCTCCCCTTGCAGCGGACGGCAGTCGCCCGCTCCCCTTATGAGAAGAGAACAAGAAGAGGGGTGTTCCGAAACGGCAACGTCGGAGAAATCACCCACGAGTTCACCCACTCACTCACCCTCTGCGGGCTCGATGCGGCGGGGTCGATGCGGAGCGAGAGCCGAGAAGGAGAGGCGCTGGGGAACGCCCCTCCTTCTTCGCGACGCTGCGGGGTCATGTGGGAGGAAGGCTCCGCAGCCGCGGGCGAGCCCGCTCCATCGAGGCCTGGGGAGGTCCTCATCTTCTAGACGAGCGACGGGCGGGAATCTCACCCGCCCCGCGTGGGTTCCTGAGCCCATCGAAGGGCCCCACCCCGGTACCGTGAGGGGGATGGCCTCCCCGACTCATCGTCGCCCGACGACTCGCGTGCTCCTGATCTGCGGAGCGCTGGCCGCGGTGCACCTGCTGATCCACTTCGCGACCGCCCCCCTGCTCACCGCGCTCGCCCCGCTCGCCCCGCCGATGTACGCACTGGTGGCCGGAGTGCACAGCCTCCTGCCGTTCCTGGCCCGGCGGCTGACCGATGTGCCGGGCACGGCCGTGCTCACCAGTGCGATCGCCGCCGTCTTCATCGCGGTCGCGAACACCGCGGGAGTGATCGTGATCTTCCCGCTGGTGCTGGCCGGAGCGGTCATCGACCTCGTCGTCTGGCGCACGCGAGGCACGGGCGCGCGGGTACGCCGACGGTATCTCCTGGCGGCGGTGTGCGCCGGGACGGCTCTCTTCGGGGTCTCCATCGTCGTGTTCTCGCCCGAGCACCTCTCCCCGGCGATCCTGCTGGGATCATTCCTCGGGCGCATCGTCGGCGAGTTGCTGGCGTCGGAGCTCTCCGGCGCCCTCGCCTCCGCCCTGCATCGCGCCGGCGTCGGACGAAACCGTACGGAGGCACCTCACAACAGCCCCAGCTCGTAGGCCCGCCCGATCACCTCATCGCGAGTCGTCGACTCGAGACGGCGGTAGAGCGCCCGTGCGTGCGACTTCACGGTGTTGGTCGATAGGTGCGATTCGAGCGCGATCTCACGCACGGTGAGGCCCCGCTCGAGCCCGAGGAGCACGTGCTGCTGCTGGGGCGTCAGGCGCACCCGATCCGTCGGATCCGGAAGCACTTGGCGTGCGCCGTGATCCGGTGGCAGGAGCGCATCGAGCGGCCCTCGCACATCGGCCGGCACGCTCAGCGCGGCGAACAGCAACCCGCGCTCGCCGATCGCCGCTCTGAGATCCGAGTAGCTCTCGGCCGCACTCATCCCCCCGGGACGGCGATCGGTGGCGACGGCGTGCACCGTCAGGGCCTTCACCCGCGCGCGGATCGTCTGCCTCTCCCCCAGCGTCGCCGCCGCACGACGCGCCGCCCCGACGACGTCTCCCTCGACGAGAGCGAGCTGCGCGCGCGCCACACGGTTCACGAGGTGGTCGTCCTGAGCGTCGATGACGAGGCGAGCCTGACGCGTCTGCCCCAGGGAGAGCAGGAGATCGACCTCTCCCTGGGCCAACAGGGGTCCCATCGTCGTGCCTTCGCCCAGCCACTCCGCGTACCTGACGCGATCCGAGCGCAGTGAATCCAGCGCGCTGAGCCGGTCCCCCCACGCCAGCGCGTAGCGCATCCGAGCGTAAGAGACGGTCGGCCCCCAGCTCTGCTCGGCGTTGACGGGCTGATCGAGCAAGCGCACGGCGGCCTGGGCCTCGGACGACCGGAGACCCTCGATCGCGACGAGGCTCCGCGCGACATCCGCGGTGAGCGCGATCCGGGAGCGATACCAGCCGTCGGCGGTCGGTGCATCGTCGTGACGCTCCAGCCAGGAGCGCGCCTGCTCGATGTCGCCCTCCAGCGCATGGAAGAGGGCCGACTTCCCGGCGGCATCCCTTTCGACGTAGGCGACGCGGGACTGATGAGCGCGTTCGTAGGCATCGCGCAGCCCGACGGCGGCGCCGGGGAGGTCGTCGGCGAGTCCGCGCGTGATCCCCGCCTGCAGCAGCGCCGGCGGCAGACGATCGTGCACGAGTGCGGGCTGATGCACCGCGGCGATGCGCCCGAACATCTCCACCAGCCGGGCGAGTTGGATCGCGCGTGACATCCTGCCTCGCACGCGGAGCGCGATCATGCGCGACGAGGCGACACTGAGCAGGCTGAGCGCTCGCTCCGAACGTGCGAGGGACTCCAGTTTCGCGGTGTCGTCGGCGTCGGGGAGAGTGGCAGCGCCCAGCATCCGGTCGACGGCGTCCGCCGAGGAGTGCAGGCGGATGTCGCGCACGGCCGCGGCTCGGGCATCCTGCTCGAACGCACCGAGCGGCACGGCCTTCAGGGTCAGGTCGAGGAGCTCCCGATGCTCGTCCAGGAGCAGAGACCAGTGTGTGCCGAGCAGTTGCACGGCCGACGACCAGTCCTCCTCGTCGAGCGCGCGGCGCAGGCCGTGCTCGACCTGGTCGGGGGACGGTCGGAGGCGCACGTCACCCAGGGGATCACTGCTCATGAGGGGAGGGAATCGCTCTCTTTTCTCCTATGCAATATACCGAGCGGCGACCGACCTTCGGGTCGTCGGCCGCCGCTCCGTACGCGGGCGCGACGCTAACCCCGTCGCACCCCTTGCCGCCGCGAGACCACGACCAGTCCCGCGCCGGCGAGCATCACCAGAAGGGCGAGGAGAGTCCACGCCCGGGGGTCGCCGCCGGTCGTGGCCAGCGGGCCCGACGGACCCGCCGGCGAGGGAGCAGCGGGAGCGACCTCGACGATCGTCACACTGGCCGTCGCTTCGGCATCCGCCCGGGCGTCACCCACACCCGTCGCGGTGGCCGTCGCCACGTTGACGACCTCCCCTGCCGCGGCCTGCGCGGCCGTGACCTGATACTCCTCGATCGCCGCGCACGCCACCGTCTCTCCGGGAGCGAGCACGTCGGCCTCGCACTCGATCGCACCCGCCATCGGGTCCGACACCTCGAGACCCGAGAGCGTCGCCGCGCTCGGGTTCGTGACGGTGAAGGTCCAGCGGATGCGGTCGTTCACCGTCATCCTGTCGTCACCGTCGACGTCGATCGGGGTACCGACCTTCTCGAGAGAGAGGGAGAGCACGCCGATGAACGGCAGTTCACTGGTCGACGGATCGGCATCGACCGTCGCATCGCCGAGCACGCTCGCCGTCGCGGACGCCGTGTTGGTGATGCCGCCGGCATCCACGTCGTCCTGCGTGACCTCGTACGCAGCGACGCAGTCCACGTACTGACCGGGCAGGAGGCTTCCGGTCTCGCAGCCGATCTCGGAGAGCTCGCCCGTTCCGGAGAACGCCCCCTCCTCGACCTCGATGCCCGAGACCGTCACGTTGCCGGTGTTCGTCACCCGGAAGCGGTACTCGATCTCCTGCCCCGCCGCCTCGATGCCCTCGACGTCGGCCGTCTTGACGATCGCCAGGCCGGGCACGCGCTCGAACGAGAGATCCTCGCGCGAGGGGTCGGACGCGATCGGCCCGCCCGGACCGGTACCCGTCGCGGTCGCAGTGTTCGACAGCGAACCGGCATCCACGTCGTCCTGCGTGATGACGTACGTCGCCTCGCAGATCAACTGGTCGTCGGGATCGAGGGTGCGCGAGACATCGCCGCAGTCGACGGCCGAGAGGTCGCCCGATCCGGTGAACTCGCCCTCGACGACCGCGACGCTCTGGAGCGTGACGTTGCCGGTGTTGGTGACGACGAACGAGTACGTGACCTCTTCGTCGACCGCGAGGTCGGTCGGGGTCGCGGACTTGACGATCGTGAGGCCCGGAGCCGCGTCGATGATCACGGGGGCCGACGACGGGTCGCTCGACACGACGTCATCCGCCGGGGTGGTGGCGTGGGCCACCGCCGTGTTGTCGATGCGTCCGTTGTTCACGTCGGCCTGGGTCACCGCGTACGTCGCGGTGCAGTCGACGGAGTCGCCCGGCGCGAGGGAGCCCTCGGCGCAGTTCGCGACGACGTCCTCGCCCGATCCGGTGAACGCCGTCTCCTCGATCTCGATGCCCTCGAGTGTGACGTTACCGTCGTTCGTGACGGTGAAGACGTACGACACCTCGTCACCCGCCGCCTGGATCGGATCGGATGCCACCGACTTCACCAGGGAGAGAGCGGGCGCCGCGGTCACGTCGACGGTCGCACTCGACGGCTCGGACTCGGGGCCGTCGACGCCGGCGGGAGCCGACGCCGAGGCGATGGCCATGTTGGTGATCGCTCCGGCATCGAGGTCGGCCTGCGTGACCTCGTACGCGGCGGAGCAGGTGACGACGTCGCCCGGGGCGAGCTCGCCCGCCTCCGCCGGACACGTGACGACCGGAGCCGTACCCGTTCCCGAGAAGGCGGTCTCGTCGATCTGCACGTCGGTGACGGTGACGTCACCGGAGTTGGTGACCTCGAAGGAGTAGGCGACCTCGTCCCCGACGCCGTCGACGATGGTCGGCGATGCCGACTTCACGAGCGTCAGCGCGGCCGATCGGATCAGGTCGTCGGTGTCGGAGTCGTCGGCAGCCAGGATGACACCCGGGAGAGCCGGATCGCCCGCCTCGACCCGGACGCCGTTGACGATCTCGTCCTGCGTCTCCGCGGCCTGCACGACGCGCACCGTGACGGTGACCTGCTGGGTCGAGCCCGCCGCCCCCGTCGCGGCATCGCCGTCGCCGAGCCGGCCCGACGGCGCCAGGGACGCGATGCTCCAGGTCACCGTTCCTCCCGGGCGCAGGCCGTCGGCATCCGCCTCGCCCTGATCGGTCACCACGCCACCCGCGCTGGCCGAGACGAACGCGAGGGTGTCGGGCAGGGTGTCGGTCACGACCGCATCCGCGATCGCCTCGCCCGTGAGCAGGTTGGCAACGTCGATCGTGTACGTGAACTCCTCGCCCATCGCGACGGTGTCGACGCCGTCGGTCTTGGTGATGCCGACGAGGGCGTCTCCCTGCGCGACGACGAAGCACGCCTCGGTGGTGTTGTTCGCGTCGACGGGGTCGGACATCAGGCCGGAGACCTCGGCCCCGAAGCACGTGTCGTCACCGACCAGCTGGTCATCGGGAATGACGGCGGGCAGGTCGAGCGCGTTCGGTTCGTCGAGCGCGAGCATGCGCGATGCGCCCTCCGCCGTCACCGGATCGCACGTCAACGTCACGGGTCCGAGCACCGAGCCGTCGGCGGCGACATCATCGGCATCGCACACCCACCCCTCGGGGGTCAGGCTGGTGATGCGGATGCCGGCAGGAACGGCGATCTCGACGGTCGCCGGCGCAGCCTCCGACCCGCCGAGGTTCGTCACCACGAAGGGAACCGTGCCGGGGCGTCCGGCCTGCAGCGGCAGGCGATCGGGCACCGAGACCGCGAGATCGGCCTCCTGCGTGGTCGCGCACACCGGGCGCGGTTCGGTCGGCAGTGTGCTGGCGCTGTCGATGGCGACCGAATTGCAGGCGATCGCGTCGGCGGGGGCGCCCGGCACGACGTTGGCCGTGAACTCGAACGACGACGATTCTCCCGGTGCGAGATTGCCGCTCACCTGCGCGCGGATCGCGGAGGCACCGAACGCGCCGGCCGTCCACCCGGTGGTGCATCCGGGGTTCGTGGGGAGCACCTCGGTGCGGCACGGATTCTGCGACGCCGAGTAGCTCAGCGCCATGTTGAAGGATCGGAAGGTGACGGTGTTCAACGTTTCGGCGAACGTGCTGCCGCGGCCGTCGCCGACGTGCGGCAGGATGTCGTAGCCGACGATGCCCGAGAGCACGGTGTTTCCCGAGTTCACGAGCGTGACGCGGTAGGTGATGTCACTCGCGTCGGGATCGACGCCGACCACCACGTCGGGGTTCGACACCCACACGCAGTCGTCGTCGGTCACCACGCAGATCTCCTTCACGACGTCGAGACGTGCCACGCCGCTCACCGAGACGCTGATGGAGTTCGAGGCGAACGCCTCCGTGATGTTGCCGTCTCCGTCGACGTCCGTCGTGTCGACGACCTTTCCGCCCCATGTGGTGGTGTCCGGAGCGAACGCATTGCGCGAGTCTCCTGTCCAGACGTTCGCGACACTGCTCGTTCCGGCGGCGACCGCCGAGGTCGGGCTCGCCGAGACGCTCATCGTCGGCCAGGTCGCGTTGGCGCCGAACGTCGCCCCGGTCGGCCACGAGGCGATGACCGCCTGACGCGTCACGCCCGCGATCGTCACGTTCTTGGAGGTGAAGCTCACTCCCGGCGGCACGGTTCCCGCGGCGAAGCTCGCCGAGTTCGGAGTGATGTTCCACCCGATCGGTGCGATGAAGACGTACTGCGGTGAGACCGTACGGTCGGCCGGAATATTGGCAGTGGCGCCGTTGACGCGGTACGTCACCTTGCCCCCGGGAACGACCTGTCCGCCGCCCTCGACCACCGGTGTGCCGACGAATCCCGCGCTGAAAGCGGGCGCCGCGGCGGCGACCTTCGGGGTTTCGCGGAAGATCACCGCTGCGGTCGAGGTCACCGGGATCGGGGAGATCTGCGGCTGATCGGGGTAGGTCATGGTCGCCGACGCAGCGTTGCGCCACGTGAACAGCGGGCTGCCCACCGGAAGGTCGTACCCGTAGTTGATGCGGAAGAGGGTTCCGGCCGTGCCGCTCGGAAGCAGGTTGGGGCCGGCCAGCGAACCGGAGGTCACGGTGGCCGCGGTCAGCCACGAGCCCGCCGGGGCCGTGTAGGTGGTCGCGGTCGTGGTTCCCTGCGTCGTCGTCGTGCCGTCGGTGATTGTCCAGGCGATCGTCGGTGCGGTCGCGCCGCCCGAGGTCGTGATCCGCCGCACGCGCACGTCGGAGTTGCCCAGATCGTTGTCGACCACGGTCGCGATGCCGGCGACGTTGCCGCGGTTGTAGGTGTCGACCTGCCAGAAGCGGTCGGTGCGCGTCGCGAATGGCGCGACGGTCTGTCCCGGCGTGCAGACGCGGTTCCAGTCGTCGCGGCCGCTCGTCGGACAGACCAGTCCGGTCGTGTCCGGCGGAACGTTCACCCAGCGGGATCCGTTGATGTCCTGGTCGGCGTTGCCGATCTTCGTCTGCTCGGCGCGGCCGAACGGCTCGACCCGCACGACGTCGTGCCGGAACGAGGTGGTCGCCGTCTTCACGGTCTGCGCGTCGTCGAGGTAGGTCACACTGACATCGACGTTGTTGGTGACGGGAGCGATGAAGTCCGCTCCGTCCGCCGACTCGGGGAAGGCGCTCGCGGGATAGCGGACCGTTACGGTGCGCGGGTTGTATCCGTACCCCTGGGTCCAGCCGCCCACGGCGGCGACACCGAATCCACCGGCCGCGGTCGCGCCGGACTTCGTCCAGGTCACGGTGTGATTCGCCGCGTCGTAGACGCCGCCGTCCCCGGCGCTGACGAACTGCGCCTGGGCAGGCAGCCGATCCACCACGCTGTAACTCTCGCCGCAGAGCAGGTTGCCCGCGGCGGTCCAGCGACCGGAGCCGCGGTTGGTGAAGCACCCGTCCGACATCGCGACCGTGTAGGTCATGTCGGTGTCGGGGCGCACCGTCGCCGGACCGGTCTTCACGACGGTGGGCGTTGCGGGCAATGCGATCTGCCACGTGACCGGCGCTGCAGTGGCCGTGGCGGGTCCGACCGCGTTCGGCGAGGTGATCGTCGCCGAGTTGCTGATCTGGTAGCCGTTCGGGAAGTAGGCGGGAGCCGCGGCGCCGGGCGCGCTGGCATCGATGTCGCGCACGTACTGCACGAGGAACGTCGACGACGTCCCGGCCGCGACGGTGCCCAATCGCACGGTGACTCCGCCCGTCACCGTGTTGGCGATCGTCGCGCCACCGCCGGCGGGCGGTGTCCACGTCTCGTAGCGGTGGATGCGGAAGGTGCCGTAGGTCGGGTCGAGGGCGACCGCGGGCAGCGTGACCACGGTGTCGGTGCACTCCGCGACCGAGCAGGAGTATGCGATGCGGTATCCGAGACGGTTGTTCTGCTGTCCGTAGCCGGTCGCCGTCACTGCCTCGCCGGTAGTGGGATTCACCGGCGTGATCTCGATCGAGAGCACGGCGGGTCCCGCCGCGTACGCCGCGGGCGCGGCCACCAGCATCATGGTGACGGTGGCGAGCGTCGCCAGCATGGCGACGGCTGCTGTGCGCAGGCGCGAGGGCGCGCGAGATGGACCGGTCATTGAACTCCCCTTCAGAAACCGCAGGGCGACGCAGAGGTCGCGAGGACAGAGCCTCATCTGCATGTTGTCGTCTGAAGGGTCGCCGAGCCGCTGCGAAGGCGAAACTTCACCCTCGCTTCACCCGCCCCGGTGCGGGACACCACGTCTCTCGTGGTGTCCCGCGCCGGACTCGATGTTTCCGCGGATCAGGCCGCGCGGCGTCGGCGTACGGCGAACGTGACGGCACCTCCCGAGATCAGCAGCAGCGCGATTCCGGCGAGCGCGAGCGGCAGGTCGCCGCCCGTCGTGGCGAGCGCGTTGACGCCCGGGGTGCCCGGCCGCGCCGGGTCGACCGGGCTCTCTCCCGGCTCCTCGGCGCCTGCACCCGGGGTGCCCGGCGTCGGTTCGGTCGGCGCTTCGCGCACGATCACGCCGGCATCCCAGGTCGGGTCGACGCCCTCGGTGGCCCGCACGTCGTTCCATTCGTAATCGCGCGAGAGGTGGACGTTGTCCGGCCCGAGCACGATCGTCTGCGTCATGCCGGTCGTGGTGTCGGCATCCGAGTCCACGGTGTCGTCCGCCCCGGCATCCGCCTGCGTGAAGACGTACGTCTTCTTCTGGTCCGCGGTCAGGGTGAACTTCACGCGATACTCCCCGGCCGGCAGTTCGTCGAACAGGTAACGCCCGCGCTCGTCGGTCGTCGTGGTCGCAATGACCTCGCCGTCCTGGATGAGCTCGACGGTCACGCCGGGCAGAACCTGCTCGTCGTCGTCCTGTCGGCCGTCCTTGTTCGCGTCGATCCACGTGACGTCGCCGATCGCGTACGTCTTCTCGGGCTCGGGCGTCGTGCCCGGGGTGTTGTAGAGCACCACGTCGTCCGAGACCCCGTTCGCCGCGACGGCGATGCGAGTGAGCTCGGTCGCCAGCTGGTACCCGGCGGGCGCGACGTCCTCGCGCAGCCAGAACGTTCCGGCGCTCTTCACGGTCGGCGTCGTGCCCTCGGCCGTGACGATCTTGCCGTCGACCACGCGCAGGTCGCTCAGCACGACCGTCTGCTGGTCGTCGGCCAGCACCGAGAAGCGGGCGCCCGCGTCGGTGATCAGCTTCGCGGCATCCGTGCTGTCGCGCTTGAGCAGGTTCAGCGGGTAGTCGTTCGTCGGCGTGATCGTGGCGCCGACGGCGCCGATCATGTTGGTGATGCCGACGTTCGCCTGGTAGTCGACGACGCGCACCTTGAAGAACAGGGCCAGCGTCTCACCGCTCACGAGGCGTCCGCGCTCGAGCGTGACCGTGTCGGTCGACGCATCGTACGCAGCCGTGATGTTCGTGCCCGGCACCGTGCAGGTGGCACCGCCGGTCGTCGTGCCCGAGGTCACGTCACCCGGTGCGACCCATCCCAGGAACTCCACGCCCGCGGGCAGCACGTCGACGACGTCCTCGACCATGTGGGTGAAGGTGCCGTGCGGCAGGAGCTCGACGCGGTAGATGAAGTCGGTCTGCGTCAGGGCGCCCTCGGCATCCATCTCGACCCGCAGGCTTCCGGTGAAGGCGTCGTTCGCGGCGTCGTAAACGCGCTTGCGCACCTCCATCTCGTTGCCGAAGCTGGTCGCCGTCGTGCGCGAGGTCGAGGTGTAGACGATCTCCTGACCTCCCCCCTCGTAGCGTGCCGAGTTGTCGACCTCGATGGTCTGCTTCCCCTGCAGCACCTGCGTGGGCAGGTCGACCGTGATCGTCCAGCTCTTGGTGAACGGCGCGGCAGCGGCTCCCCACGCGGCGTCCTTGGGGAACGCGTCGTTCGGGGCGATGACCAGCGTGCCGTCCTCGGCGATCGTCACGTCGAACGTGTCGCCGTCGAGCGGGTAGTTGTAGTCGTAGGCGCCGGTGATCGACTCCTTGATCGCGGGGAGCGTCGCCGCGGTCACGTCGAAGATCGAGTGATCGATCTCGTCGACGATGCGCGAGGTCGCGGCGTCTCCGACGTTCTCACCGATGCGGAACGTGTACGGGATCGTCGTCGACGTGCCGCCGGTGACCGAGACGGTTCCGCCCGGGGCGGTCTTCGAGAACCGGCCCGGGTCGTCGACGCCGCCCGAGGTGTCCTTCGGGACGGTGATCGTCGTCGAGGCCGACTTCGACTCGTACTTGCCGTCGTCGTACACGAAGTACGCGTCGTTCGACACGCGGTACTGGGTCGCGTACTGGTTGTCGCTGCTCGCCTGCTGCGGCAGAGCGGTGATCGTGGCGGCGGCCGAGAGGCGGTACTCCCTGGTGACGTCCTTGCCGATGTTCACGAAGAGGTTCTTGCCGTCGACGACGTAGGTGCCCCGGTACTCGTCGGCGGCGATCGTCTTCTCGACGTCGCTCGTGATGCCCGTGGCGGGGCGGAGTGCGACGGCGGTGCCGTCCTGATCGATCGCGGTGAGGAAGCCGGCGGCATCCGTCTTCCACGACGTCTGAGCCGGCAGTGTGTCACGGATGACGACGTTGCGCGTCAGCGCGAACGGGCCGTCGGCGAAGTCGGCGAAGACGCGCAGGTCGGCGCGCAGCGTGTAGGTCGCGTCGATCGCCGTCTCGAGGGTCGCGCCGGCGGCGAGCTGCTTCTGCAGCTGTACGGCGGTCGGGTCGACGGTCTTGCCGAAGGCGGCGCCCGTTCCCGGCCGGTCCTGGCCCTTGACCGAACCGCGGATGGCGGTGCCGGCGCTGTGCTTCGTGCCGTTCACGTCGACCTGGTTGGTGACGGTGACGGAGTAGGAACCGCCGTTGATCTTGTCGACGGCGTCGTACGCGCGCTGCAGGTCGGCGCGCACGGCCTCGAGGGCAGCGGCGTCGGCGATGGTCGCCCGATAGGTGAAGGTGTAGATCGAGTTCGCCTCGGCACGGAAGGTGTGGGCGAAGCTCGTGCCCGAGATCGCGGGCAGATCGGTGAGCGCGGTGGTGACCGGGTTCAGGTCGTTCGCGTCGCGCACGACCTTGGTGCCGGCGAGCGACCCCTCGACGAAGGCGAGGTGGGCGCCGAGGGTGTCGGTCACCGTGATGTCGCGCGCCTCCCTGCTCGACACGGTGACCGTGTACGGCAGGGCGATGTCGAGCGCGCTCGGGTCGATCACGACGCGACCGTCGACGACCGTGTGCGGAATGTTCACGCCGCCGACCGACTTGTTCGACGATGTGCCCGTCGACTGCGGCGACTCGCCGGGTTCGGTGATGATCACCTTCTGGGTCGTGGGGGTGCCGTCGACGTTCCAGACCAGGTCGCGGACCTCGGACCGCTGCACCTTCTCGACCGTGAACGAGAGATCGAGAACACCCTGGTTCACATCGGCCGGGAACGGATCGTTGAACGTCACGACGAGCTCGCCGGCGGCGTTGACCGCGAGGGAGTGAACGGCGGTGTTGCCGTCGGGAACGGTGAGAGCCGCATCGGGGATCGTGATCCCCGACGGCAGGCCGATCGCGACGACGGCGCCGTCGTCCATGCTGCCGTAGCCGAGCTGGAAGGCGTAGGTTCCACCCTCCGTCAGCACGGGCATGCCGTTATGTCCGCTTCCGGTGTCGACCGGGAAGACCGTGACCGTGCCACCCGCGGCGAGCGCCGGAGCGCTCAGCCCGCCGATGGACATGAGGGCGACGAGGATACCCGCCAGCCAGTGAACGAATGTGCGCGCGCGGGATCGCCGCGCGATGTGCTCAGACATCGATTACTCCAGAACAGATGAGGGGGCGCGTCAATGGGGGGACGCACCCCTGCGTCGGTACCGATTCCGGTACTCGTCGAACGCCGCGGCCTCGGGAACCGGGCGTTCACGCACGGGTCCGAAGACCCCTGCACTGGAGAGACGGGGAAGAAGGGCTCCGATTACGGAGCGCGGTGGGTGAACCGGGGGTGAAGTTCACGGATTGGAACGAGATCGTCGCAGGACGAACGCAGGGACGGGCACCGGCCCATCCGCGCGTTCACCCTGCGGGATCCCTCAGCCGACGACGACCTGAGGTTCTGACACGGCCTTCAAGCCTTCGATACCGAACTCGCGCCCGTAGCCCGAGTGCTTGGCTCCACCGAACGGGACCATCGGATGCAGACCGCCGTGCGAATTGATCCAGACGGTGCCGGCCTGGAGGCGACCGGCGACCTCCTGCGCCGCCGCACGATCGCGCGACCAGACCGAGGCGCCGAGCCCGAACTCCGACTCGTTCGCGAGGGCGACGACGCCATCGATGTCCGAGTAGCGGATGACGGGCAGAGCGGGCCCGAACTGCTCCTCGACCACCAGGGGGTTATGGGGGTCGATATCGGCGATGATCGTCGTCGGGTAGAAGTGCCCGGCGGCTGCGGGATCCGGTTCGCCACCGAGCACGATGCGGGCACCGGAATCGCGCGCGGCGCTGACCAGCCGCGCCACCGTCTCGTACTGCTTGCGATTCTGCAGAGGGCCGAGAAGATTGCCTGTGTCGAGCCCAACACCCATCGGCACGGCAGCCGCGAAGGCCGCGAGGTGCGAGACGACGTCGTCGTACACATCGTCATGGACGTAGAGCCGCTTGAGCGCGGCACATGTCTGCCCCGTGTTGATGAACGCACCCCAAAAGAGGCCCTCGGCGATCGCGGCCGGATCGACATCCGGAAGCACGATGCCCGCGTCGTTGCCACCGAGCTCGAGGGTGAGCCGGGTGACGTTGCCCGCGCTCGCCTCGATGATCTGCTTGCCCACCTCGGTCGACCCCGTGAACATGATCTTGCCCACGCTCGGGTGCGCCGCCAGCGCCTGACCGATCGTTCGCCCGGAGCCCGTCACCGTGATGAGGACGCCCTCCGGAAGGACGATGTTGAGGATGGCGGCGATGGCGAGGCCCGACAGATCGGTCGACTGCGCCGGTTTGGCGACCACCGTGTTCCCCATCCGCAGGGCGGGCGCGATCTGCCAGATCGCGATCATCATCGGCCAGTTCCATGGCGTGATCGCACCCACGACGCCGATCGGTCGGTAGTGCATCTCGGCGAAGGTCGATTCGTCGTCGACCACGACCTCATGCGGGAGCGGCGTGTCGGCCGTCGCCCGCAGCCAGGCGACGCATCCGCCGACCTCGAACCGCGCGTTTAACCCTTCCAGCGGCTTTCCCTGCTCTCGGGAGAGCAGCTCGGCGAGCGGCTCCGCCCAGCGCTCCACGGCATCTGCCGCATCGTGCAGGTAGGCCCGCCGCGCATCGTCGGAGAGCGCCGCCCAGCGCGGCTGAGCGGCGTGCGCCCGTTCCACGGCGCGCTCGAGCGCCGATTCGTCCTCGACGGGAGCGCGACCGATGAGCGCGCCCGTCGCCGGATCGAACACATCATGCGCAGCACCGTCATGAGCCTGGATGCGGGAGAGAAGTGCGTCGTACGTGATCGTTTCTGGCATGGTTTTCCGTTCCTGTGCTTTCGGCGTCGTCGCCGAGATCGAAGGGATGTAGTGAGATGGGAGTCGCGGTCACGGCCCGCATTCGGCGGGGTCCGCAGAGCGCGGCCGCTGCCCCGCGCGGAGGAGGATCCGATGCGCAGCATGGCGGCCGATCGCGTCCTCGCTGTACACGAGAGGGAACGTGCGCCCTCCCACCCAGTCCGCGAAGAGATCGTCGTAGTGCGGTGATCGGGGGTCCCCCGATTGTCCGGGGCTGTTCATCGCGACGCTCGCATCCCAGTCGCCGACATCGATCACCATGCGGAAGGTCGAGCCGGTGGTCTGACGGAAGTCGGCGTCGTACGCGGCCAGCCCCACGGTGTCGCCGCTGCCGCCGCGCGGCAGCGGACCGACGACGCCGCGTGCTCGCCCCGCGAGGAGCGGATGCCGGAGCTCGGCGCGGAGCAGTCGGCCCCAACACCAGGCAGCGCCGCCCACCTCGGGGCCGAGGAGAGAGGTGATCTCCGTGATCGCAGCGGCGAGCGTCTCGTTCACGACCGCTGCGATGCGCTCCGGCGAAGAGGTTCGCGTCGCCCACGTCACGAGTTCGATGTCTCCGCGCAGGTCGCCGCCGGCGGACTCATCTCTGGTCGCCGCGGCCACGGCCGCGTCCATCGAGGATCCGGGGATGCCGGTGGAGGCGAAGTACTCCGTCGCGAGACGCCCTCGGAGGTGACGCCGGGCCCAGATCTCGAAGACGAGGGCGCCGCGCGAATCGGCCGAGGTCCGCCCGTTCCAGCGGCAGAGCGCGTTCCATTCCCCCGTCATATCCGTTTCCGAAGGGATCGCCTCTTCCAGTAGCTCGACGATCGCCAGCGCATGCTCGGAGAGATCGTCCTGCTGCATCGCCGCACTCGATTCGATCGAGACGGCGTCGTCGAGCGCCAACCACGCTTTGATGCGGTCGGCGCGCGCCGAGGAGTACCAGTCGTGGGTGATCGTGAGGGTGTCGTCGAAGCCCTCCGGTATGTTCGCCTCGTTGGCCGACGCAAACCACCCGCGGGGCGAGGCACGTTCCGACGGCAGTTCACCCGTCGTCGCGAAGCCTTCCCACTCGTACGCGCCGTCACCCGGCACAGGCAGACTGCCGTCCCACCCGCGGCGACGCGGGATCCTCCCCGAGGCCTGCCACCCCCAGTCCCCTTCGACCGTCGCATAGATCTGGTTGACCGCGGGGGCACCCCAATTCGCGAGCGCCGCAAGAAAACTCTCAGCGTCGACGGCATCCCCGTAGCCGACGCTGGCGAGGTAGGGCACCATCCCCGGTTCGAGCCAGGCCGCGCGCAGCGCCACGGCGAACCCACGTTCGTCGTCGACATGGATGATCGGTCCATGCACGGTGCGCAGCAGCCTGGCCTCTACGGCCTCGCCATCGCGCACCTCGATCGTGTCGACGATCTCATCGAAGTCGACCCATCCCTCGGGGCCTCGGTACTGACCCGGCCGCGCGGGGTCGAGATCGTAGACGTACAGGTCTTCGACATCGGCCGGCCAGATCGTCAAGCCGAAGGCGACGGAGTCATTGTGACCGATCGCGATCCCCGGGAGTCCCGGCTCGCCGGCCCCGATCACATCGAGGCCTGGTGCGCGCAGATGCGCAAGGTAGCGGAGCGACGGAAGGGTGACGGCTCGGTGTGGGTCGTTCGCGAGAACGGGGCGCCCCGTCGTGGTCCGGCTGCCGTCGACCACCCAGTTGTTGCTGCCCCCTTCATGCTGGGGCGTCACGGCGCTCTCCGAGAAGGAGACGGGTGCGAAGGCGCGATCGTACGTCTGCATGACATCGTCGAGGAGCGCTAGGTCCAGGCCGTCCGGCACCGACACCGGAGTGTCGGGTTCACGCGTCTGCCGGACGCGCTCGACGTCCGGCCCGCCGGAGCGCAGCGCCCGCGCCCGCGCGACCTCGTGCGTCGCGTTGTAGAACAGTCCGTGCGTGCGGAACCGGACGATGTCGTCGTCGCCCCAGAGCTCCGGGGCGTAGCCCTGCTGCACGAACTCCGGAGGGAGACGACCGGGTGCCGCGCTCGCCCACCGGACGTATGCGTTGATGCCGGCGACGAATGAGCGCACCGCCTCCCGTGTGCCTGCGGCGTACGACTCCCATTCCGCCTCGATGTCGCCGCGGTACAGGAAGAGCCGGTTCGCGTGGTCCTGCGCCAGGTGCTCCGGCCCGAAAGCTGCCGATAACCGTCCGAGCCCCCGGCGACGCCACAGATCGATCTGGAAGAGACGATCGCGCGCGGCATTGAAGCCCTGCGCGACGAAGGCATCCGCGCGCGAACCCGCGGTGATGTGCGGGACTCCCCACAGGTCGATGACGATCTCGACGTCGGAGTCGAGGCCCTCGACCACGAAGACGTCGAAGGGGATGCCATCCTCCGGGGGCGCCGTCGGCCCTGGTTCGTTCTCGGAGCTCACGATCCCACAGGCTCCGCGGGTGTGCGCTCAGTCGTGGCGCTCGTGCGTCGAACGAGACGTTGCGCATCCCGAGCCATGAGCTTGCCCCGCAGAATCTGCGTTCCGGCGTTGATCGCGATCGCTGCGACGAGTGCCGCACCGCTGGCGACGTTCTGCCAGAACGTCGACACCCCGAGCAGCGTCAGGCTGTTCGACAGCAGCCCCATGAACAGGACGCCAATGAGGACGCCGAACATGTTCCCGCCACCGCCGGTGAGGATGATGCCGCCGAGAAGCACGGCGGTGAGCACCGAGAGCTCGAACCCAACGCCGAGCTGACCGGCGGGAGCGCTGTTCAGACGCGACACGGTGAGCGCACCGGCGAGGCCGGCCGCCGCTCCCGAGAACATGTAGAGGAAGAACGGGATGCGCCGCACCGCGACGCCCGAGAGGTATGCGGCCTCCCGATTCACCCCGATCGCGTAGATGTGGCGACCGGCAGGAGTCACCGTGAGGAACAGACCCGCCACGAGCAGAAGGACGAAGGCGATCAGTGCCGAGACCGGGATACCGACGACCGATCCCACGCCGAAGACCGAGAAGCTCGCGTCGAAACCTGAGATCGGCAGCGGGGCGACGAGCTGCGCCACGCCACGCACGGCCGCCAACATGCCGAGAGTGGTGATGAACGACGACAGTCCGACCATCGTGATGAGAATGGCATTCACCACGCCTACCAGCATCCCCCCGAGAACTGCGGCGGCAAGAGCGAGCGGCGCCGAGCCGGTCGAATGCATCGTCAATCCCGCGAGCACACCGCCGAGCGCCAGCGTGGATCCCACCGAGAGGTCGATGTATCCCGCGATGACGAGCATCGCGATGGGGATCGCGACGATCGCGATGATCGCCGCATCCTGCAGCACGCCCCGCATGTTGCCGGTGGTGAGCTGCGAACCGGTGGTGATCTGCACGACGGTGACCATGATCACGAGGAGGACGACGAGCGGGTTGCTGACGACGCCATGGAGCAGGCGCGAGCCGAGTGAGCTCATGCGGGGACCTTTCGGGTTGCCTCGGTATCGCGAGGCGGATGGGAGTCGGTGTGGATCAGGGTGAGGAGGTACTCGTCCGAGATTTCGGGGATCTCATCGATGGTGATGTCGTCGACCACCGCCCCCGCGTGCATGACGACGCATCGGTGAGCCAGTTGCAGGACTTCCTCCGGTTCGTTGCTCGCGAAGACGACGGCAACATTCCGTTCAGTGGCGAGGCGCCGGATCACTTCGTAGATCTCCGCGCGCGCCCCAACGTCTACGCCCTGCGTCGGGTCGTCGAGCAGCAGCACCCGCACGCGCGAAGCGGTGTTCACCCAACGGGCGATCAGCACCTTCTGCTGATTCCCGCCCGAGTAGCGCTCGACCGGGAGGTCGGGCGCATTCGGCCGCACCGACATCGCGCCGAACGAGTCATGGACGAGCTGGTTCTCGCGTCCGATGTTCCGCACCAGGGCACCGCCGATGTCTCCCATCACCCGGGTGAGGATGTTCTCGCCGGCGCCGAGGATGCCGAAGAGACCCTGACGTTTGCGATCACTCGGGACGAAGGCGATGCCGGCCTGCAGGGCACGGTCCGGGTTGCGCGGGTCGACCGGCTCGCCACCCACGCGCACGGTACCCGAATGGGCACGACGCCCGAACAACCCCTCGAGCAGGCGGCTGCGACCGGATCCGATCAACCCGTAGAGCGCGACGATCTCTCCCTCGCGGAGGGTGAGATCGACCGGCGCGCTCGAACCCACCCGGAAGTCACCGAGTTCGATCGCCGTCGACGCACCGGGCCTCAGGGGCGCCGGCGCGACTCGCGCGGTCGCGGTGCCACCCGAGATCGCCGTGACGAGATCGTCCTTGACGAACCCCGTGTCGTCGGATGCCCAGACGACCTTTCCCCCACTGAGCACGGTCGCTCGATCCGCGACCTGCATCACCTCGTTGAGAAGATGCGTGACGTAAAGGATCGCAATCCCCTGCGCCTTCAGCGAGAGCACCACTTCCGCCAGGCGGCGAGCCTCCACCGGCGAGAGCGCCGCGCTCGGTTCATCGAGGATGAGCAGGTGGGCATTGCGCCGCAACGCCTTCGCGATCTCGACCATTTGACGCTGGCCCATCGAGAGCTCGCCGACGATCGCACGCGGGTCGATGTCGGCACCCACCCGTGCAAGCGCCTCCCGTGCCGACGCGACCTGATCCGCTCCGCGGATGAGCCCCCTGCGAACGAGTTCCTGGCCGAGGAAGAGGTTCTCCGTCACCGTCAGGGTGTCGATCAGCGAGAGGTGCTGATAGATGACGGCGATGCCGGCTCCGATCGACGTACGTGGATCGAGAGCGGAGTGCTCGACTCCATCCACATCGATGACCCCCTGGGTGGGCGCGGTGCGCCCACCCAGGCATCCGATGATCGTCGACTTACCGGCTCCGTTGTGCCCGAGGAGGGCGTGGACTTCGCCGGAGGCGATCTCGAGGTCAACTCCGTCCAAGGCGAGCGTCGCGCCGTACCGCTTCGTGAGTCCGCTGACCCGGACGGTCATCGTCAGCCGCCCAGCTCGATGATGTAGTCGTCGAGGTCCGGGCTCTCGGCGGTCACGAAGTAGACCGGCACGTCGAACCGCTCCGTCTCCTCTCCCTTCCCGAGCTTGACCGGGAAGTCGACGATCGCCTGGGCGAGCTCGCTCGACTTCACCGTGACGACGCCGCGGACGAAGTTGCCCGCCTTCATCTCCTGGTACAGCGTGAGGTTGCCGTCGAGCCCGCCGAGGTAGGTGTTGGCGTCGTTCGCCGCTCGGCCCGAGGCGATGAGAGCCTGATATGCGCCGGCTGCGGCGTCACCCGAGGTCGCGACGACGACGTCGACATCCGGATGCTGCGCGAGCACGGCCGATGTCACGCTCAGTCCCTCGTCGGGCGTGATCGCCTGCTGCTCGATGATCTCGGCATCCGGCGCCGCGGCCTCGAGCCCGTCGAGGATGCCGGTGGTGCGCTCCTGTCCGAGTTGAATCGACCTGTCTCCGAGTACGAGCACCTTGGCGGCACCGTCGAGGTTCTCGGTGATCCACTCGCCGGCATCCTCGCCGAGCATCTCGCCCGAGTCGTGGAAGCTGAACTGCAACGACGACGACTGCTCGTCCAGGTCACCGCCGTACGTCACCCACAGTTTTCCCTCATCCATGTACTGCTTCGCAACCGTCTGCACGGCCGCGTTGTCCATGGGGAACGAGACGACGGCATCGATGTCGGATCCGAGGTGGGTGGTGAGCTGGCTCACTTGGGTCGCGAGGTCCATGTTGTCGTTCGTGAAGACGACCTCGACCCCTTGCGTCTCGGCGTACTCGGCGACGGCCTGCGTCAGCGATGCGTACACGGGGAGTGCGGTGAACGGATAGTCGAAGAGGATCTTGTTGACCTCGCCGGACGATACCGGGCCGCTGGAATCGCTCGCCGGAGCGTCGTCCATGGTGCAACCCGCGAGCAGGAGAGCGCTCGACGCGACGAGAGCAGCCAGGGCTGTGGCACGTGATTTGTTCATTGGAGCCTCATTCTTGAAGGGATTTCATCGGGTAGAACGGGGTGGAGCGGATGCCCGAGCCGGGTGGTCCGAGCGGTCGTACACTTTCTCGCCGGCGAACCAGGTCTGTCCGGTGACGATGTCTGCGAGGGCGGAGGAAGGGATCGACAGCGGGTCTGCGTCGATCATGATGAAGTCGGCGGAGAGTCCCGGCGTCAGACGCCCGGTCACGTCGGCGAGACCGAGAGCGTCGGCGGACGTCGTCGTGAAGGCGCGAAGAGCCTCTATGACGCTGATACCCTGCTCCGGCCAGAGTGCACCCGGGGTGCGCCCGGTCGGGTCGCGACGGGTCACGAGTCCCGAGATCGCGTGCCACGGATTCGGAGATTCCGATACCGGCCAGTCCGACCCGGCGACGAGCAGCGCTCCGGCATCGAGGAGATCGCGGTTCGGGTGGATGCGCGCCGAGAGCTCGTCCGGAAGCACCTCGTGCAGCGCCTGCGGAATGACTCCGGGATACCAGAGGAAGGGCGAGATCTCCGCGACGACGCCGAGCGAGGCGAACCGCGCGATGTCGTCCGGGTGGATGAGCTGGCCGTGTGCGATATGGACGATCAAACGACGCCCCTCGGCGCGCGCAGCCTCGACGACATCGAGGACCAGGCGCACGGATGCATCACCGGTGCAGTGCACCTTCACTCCGAGTCCTCGATCATCGATCAGGCGTACCCAAGCGAGAAGCTCGTCGAAGGTCATCACGGGTGTGCCGGTGTGCTCGGCCCCGTGCTCGCCGGTCGCGCGGTACGGCTGGAGGAGGGCCGCCGTGTGCGTCGGCGGAACTCCGTCGAGGAAGATCTTGGTGAAGTCCGGCCGGTGCCGCTGTGTGCGGTAATGCTCGCCGTACGGCAGCAGCTCTTCGCCCACCTGAGTGTTGCCGAGGATGGTGTCGTTGACGAGCATCGAGGTGACGGCCCAGGAGGTGAGCCGCCCGTCCTCGCTGAGGCGGTGCAGTGCTTGGAGCAGGCCGAGCGAGGTGGAGGCGTCCTGGAACGCCGTGATGCCGAAGGCATGCATCATCTCAAGGGCTCGCTCGGAACTGCGTGCCAGGCGGTCGATATCGATGCCCTGATCGTTCACGACGCGCTGCTCGACGGCTCCCGCCGCGGTCTCGAACAGGAGCCCCGTCGGTTCGCCGCGTTCGTCGCGCACGATGCGTCCGCCCTCGGGATCGTCCGTTCGGGCGTCGATACCGGCCGCACGCATCGCGGCGGAGTTGACCCATCGGTTGTGGTGCGAGTCGTCGCTGAGCAGCACAGGGTGCGCGGGCGACACGGCGTCGAGTCTCGTGAGCGCGTCGGATGAGCCCAAGGTACCGACGAGCGTCGACCCCCAGTTGCCACCGAGCACCCACTCACCGGGCGCGAGCTGCTGGGTGGCGATCCAGCCGGCGACCGCCGCGCAGATCGCGTCGACGGTCGCGTCGGGGGCGAAGGAAACACGGAAGAGATCCTCTTCGCCGGCCAGGTGGTGATGATTGTGCGCGTCGATCAGCCCCGGAAGGACGGTGGCGCCGTGCAGGTTGATGACGGACGTGGTCTCGTCGATGTACGCGTCGATGTCGCGGTCATCGCCGATCGCGACGATCAGACCATCGTCGACCGCCATGGCCGATGAGACGGGCCGGTCGGGATCCATCGTGCGGACCGTCCCATTCCGCACCACGAGGTCGGCAGATGCCATGTCATCACCCCTCTTCGTTGAAATCGTGTGACTCACTATATTGAGCATGTGCTCAGAAAAATGTCCAGTACGTTTCGGAACTGTAACGATGCCTTTATCTTCTTGGTTCCGACCGGGCCTCGTCCGGTGCCTTCGGCTCGCATGAGAGAAGCTTGATCCGTGCCGAAGATCGTCGACAAGGGTGCCCGTCGCCTCGAGATCCTCGAGAGCTATCTCGGACTCGTGGCTCGTGAAGGTATGCAGCGTGCGACATCGCGGCGACTCGCCGAGGAGCTCGGCGTCGCGACCGGGGCGCTCTGGCACTACTTCGCGAACTACGAGGAGATGCTTTCGCGGGCCTTCCGACTCGTGTTCGAGCGCACGAACGAACGCATTGCCGGAGCCACTCACGGACGTCGCGGTCTCGACGCGCTCGAACGCATGATCGAGCAGATCCACCCCCTGGAGAAGACCTCCCACGATGAGGCACTCGTCGTGGTCAGCTTCTGGGGACGAGTTGCCACTCATCCGAGCTACTCCGATGACCAGCGCTTCATCGAGCGCCAGTGGCACGCCGCCTACATCACCCACATCGGAGAGGCCATCGCGGACGGCGAGCTCGATCCCGCAACGCCGTCCACCCCGCTCGCCGATGCGCTCGTCGTACTCGCCGTCGGATACCAGGTCGAGCACGTCCTCACCACACCGCTCGCCTCACCCGAAGCGCAGATGCGCGTGGTGCGCGCACTCCTCGCCCCGTGGATGACGAGCAGCGCCTCTCTCGAACGCCTCGAGCGGTTCGAGTAGGAGGCGCGAGTGCCGAAGAACGTCGACCACGACGCGCGACGAGCCGACATCGTCCGCGCCGTCTGGCGACTCATCGCTCGCGATGGGATCGAAGCGGCGAGCATGCGCCGGATGGCTGAAGAGCTCGGCTTCGCCAACGGCGCACTCGCCGGCTATTTCCCCCACAAGCGCGCCATCCTCGCGGCGGCGTTCCGCCACGTCTACACCGCCACGAACGATCGGTACGAGGTGGACCGACAGCGGGGACTGCGCGGGCTGCCGGCACTGCGCGCTTTTCTCCTCCAGGTGTTCCCACTCGACGAAGAGCGTTTGCTCGAAGCACGTATCGCCATCCCGTTCATGGAGCACGCGGCACACGATGCTGAGATGCGCGAGCTGTATGTCGAGCTGATGGCAGGGTGGCAACGCGAACTACGAGTCCTTCTCCACGAAGCGATCGATGAGGGCGACGCCGCACCTGACCTCGATATCGATGTCGTCGTCGCACACCTCATCGGGGTCTCACAGGGTGTTCAAGCGTCCCGGGTCCTCAACCCCGATGACACCTCGCCCGCGGTCCTGCGGGGCATGATCGAGCTTCTCCTGCGCTCGGTTCGCTGACGCGCTCGAATGTAACGGCTGAGTTACGACTGTCGGAGTTCTTCGCGGTGGACATGGACTCTGTGCCAGAGTCTCTACACCCGTAGAGAAACGCGCTCCGCGCCTGCCCGAAGGATCGTCCATGGCCGTCAGCTACTCCCCTCGCCGCTCCCATCCTGCGCAAGCGCAGGCGACGAACCCCACCGCCATCGACTTCCTCTACCTGTCTGAGCCCGACATGGTCGCCGCAGGGGTCACCGACATGCCGGCGTGCGTCGACACGATGGAGGAGACGCTCCAACTGCTCCACTCCGGCGACTACCGCATGGCCGGGGTGAACAGCGACTCGCACGGAGCGATGATGACCTTTCCGGAGAACTCCCCGTTCCCCGGAATGCCCGAACCCACAGCGGATCGACGCTTCATGGCGATGCCCGCCTACCTCGGCGGAAGCTTCGGCACGACGGGCGTCAAGTGGTACGGATCGAACATCGCGAACCGCGACCACGGCCTCCCGCGCTCGATCCTCATGTTCCTCCTCAGCGACACCGTTACCGCAGCTCCGCTCGCCCTCATGTCCGCGAACCTGCTCTCGGCTTACCGAACGGGGGCGGTCCCCGGCGTCGGAGCCCGTCACCTCGCGCGTCATGACGCGCGGACCGTCGGGATCGCCGGGCCCGGAGTGATGGCGCGGACGTCGCTCGCGGCTTTCGTGGCCGCCCGTCCCGGCATCACCACGGTGAAGGTGAAAGGTCGCGGTCGACGAAGCCTCGATGACTTCACGCAGTTCGTCCGAAGCGAATTCCCCAGCATCACCGACATCATCGAGGTCGACACCTTCGAGGAAGTCGTACGCGACAGTGACATCGTCACCTACTGCACGTCAGCCGCGACGGGGGATCCCGCAGGTTATCCTCTCGTCCGCCGCGAGTGGGTGAAGCCGGGAGCCTTTCTCAGCATGCCGGCCGCCTGCAACATCGATGAGGCGATGGAGGAGTCCGACGTTCGCAAGGTCGCCGACCACATCGGCCTCTACGAGGCGTGGGCCGACGAGGTTCCCTCTCCCGCGCACCACCACATCCCTGTCATCGGTTGCAAGTTCATGGACCTGATCGCCCAAGGGCGGATGGCACGGGATTCCCTCGAGAGCCTCGGAGCGATCGCCGCGGGCGATGCGCCCGGGCGGAACGACGACGAGATCATCATCCTCTCGGTGGGCGGCCTGCCTGTGGAAGACGTCGCCTGGGGAACGGTCGTCTACCGCGAGGCGGTTCGTCGGCAGGTCGGCGTGCCTCTGCACCTCTGGGATTCCCCGGTCCTCGCCTGAGCACCTTTCCAATCGCCCCTCACGAAAGCAGTCATGGCAATGCGCAGCACGGATATCGTCGTCGTCGGCCTGGGAACGATGGGATCGATGACTCTCTGGCAACTTGCGACGACGAGCGATCAGAGCGTCCTCGGAATCGAGCAGTACGGCCCTGTGCATGCCAACGGCGCGTACGCCGGAGAGTCGCGCCTGTTCCGTGTCGCCGCGAAAGAGGGAGAGCTCTACGTCCCGCTACTGCAGCGCTCGCGCGAACTCTGGGTGGAACTGGAGCGGCAATCCCAACGCGAGATCCTGATTCCGTGCGGCGTGCTGAGCCTTGGCCCCCGTAGCCACCCCGACATCGTCGCGACGCGACGCGCGATCGACGATTTCGCTCTTCCTCATGACGTTCTCGATCCTGTGAACGTGCGAACTCGATACCCCCAGTTCCATGTCGAGGACGACGACATCGGGATCTTTGACCCCCTGGCTGGCGGGCTTCGGCCGGAGGTCGCCGTCCACGCCGCCACGCAGCAAGCGGTGCGAGCGGGCGCAGAAGTCCTTTACAACACAGGGGTGCGCGGTATCGACGTTCGCGGTGACCATGTGATCGTCTCGACCGACGCGGGCGAGATCCGCGCGAGCAAGGTGGTGGTGACCACGGGCGCGTGGACGACGAGATTGCTTCCCGACCTGCGACCGCTGCTGACGGTGAGCACCTATCTGCTCACGTGGTTAATGCCGCGTCACATCGAACAGTTCATGCCGACGCGCTTCCCCGCTTTTCTCCGCGATCTCGGGGACCTTCACGCGTTCGGCGCTCCGTCTTTCGATGGGTACAGCATCAAGTTCTGCCCGAACCGGTTGCTCCCCGACGTCGCGTCCTTCGAGGAATGGCCGACCACCGTGGGCCGCGAGCATCTGCGCTGGATCGGAGAGCAGGCTGAGCGGCTGTTCCCCGATCTCATCCCCGATCCCGTGCGATGGTCGTTGCACTCCGATTCGGAGACGAAGGACAAGATGCCCCTCATCGATTCGTACGAGGACGGGCGCATCACCCTGGCCGTGGGCATGTCCGGGTACGGCTTCAAGTTCGCGCCTGTCTATGGCCAGCTCGTCGCGGATCTCGTGACGACGGGAGCAAGCGATTGGCAGCACGATCTCTTCCGCATCGAGGGTCACCTCGCCCGTAATCTCAGGGTTCCTTCACGGAGTCGAGCGAACGATTCGATGGGGCCGACGAAGGCCGACGAGCACCACGCCCAGTAGGAGGGCCGAGATCGCCGCGATGATGGCGGGCAGTCCGGTGGCGCCGCCGGACTCGGCGAGGGCGGGAGCCGCAGCAGCACCGCCGCCGCCAGTGCTGGGTTGCGGGGCCGGTGCGGCCACGACCGGCGTGGTGACGGCATCCTCGACGGCATCCGTCTCGGCCGAGCTCGCCCGTCCGGTGTTCACGACCTGGCCGGCGACGAGGTCGGCGTCCGTCACCCGGTGCGTCGCCGTGAGCACGCAGGTCGCCCCGACCTCCACCCGCTCGCACGAGGTGCTCTGCCCCGTGAGCGGGTCGTCGATCGTCACGGCGGTGAGAGCGGCCTCACCGGTGTTGGTCGCCGTGAGCGTGTAACTCAGCGTGTCGCCGACGGTCACCGTTCCCGAGCCGTCGGCGTCGTCGCTTCCGGTGAGGTCTTTCACGAACGTCAGCGCCGCGACGGGGCACGCCCCCGAGTCCTGGCGCGAGGTCGCGCCGTACAGCGGGAGATCGGTCGTGGCGACGGCGGACGTCGCCAGCGGCGCTTCGGATGCCGTGGTCGGGATGCCGTCGAGCACGAGGATCTCGCCGGTCGATGCCGCGAGGTACACGCGTCCGCCCGAGAGCGCCGCACCGAACGACAGCGGCACCTGGCCGACGACCGTGCTGGTGCCGGCGGCGAAATCGAACAGCACGAGGAACCCGCGGTCGGCGCCGTCGTGGGCGAGACCGAGGATCAGGCCGGAGTCGAGGGTGAGGAAGTCGCCGCCCGAGGCGAGGTACGTCTCGCCGTCGGCCAGCATCGGGAAGCTCACCGGCGCATCGGTCAGCCGCGCGGTCTCCGGATCGAGGAACCAGATGCTCGTGTACTGGTACCCGGCCGCGAGGAGTCGGCCGTCGGCGGTCGCGGAGAGCGAGTTGAGCCAGTTGTCCTCGAAGGGGGCGCTGCCGTCGTCGAACAGGATCTCGCCGGCATCCGTCGAGACGCCCGTCGCGGCATCGATCGTGAAGAGGTGCTGCGGGTCGGTCCAGTCCACCCCGTAGAGCACGGTCTCATCGGCGTTCCAGGCGATGTCGCCGAACGAGCGGTCGAGCGCGACACTCGACTCGAGCGCGAGTGCACCGGTCGCGGCATCCGCCCCGTAGCGCTGCAGGGTGAGCGGATCTTCACCGCTGTTCACGTAGACATCTGCGGGCACGCAGGCCCCGGGCGTCACCGCGAGCGGAACCTCCGCCGCCTGGGCCGGCACCGCAGCCGCGCCCGCTGCCATCGCGAGCGCGAACACCCCGCCGAGAGCTGCGAGAACCCGCCTCCGTGCACCACGAATCGTGCGCGTCGAAACCGTCATTCCGTGAATCCCCTCATCGCATACGCGGTCATCCCCGCGCACACTCTATCGATGCGCTCACACCCCCGGCATCCGATTCCGCCGCGACGGGCGGCGACGACGCACGTCGAGAACCACCCCGCCGATGACGGCGAGCAGCAAGGCGCCGCTCAGGCCGGCGATGGCGAGGTTCGCGGGTGTCAGCCCGGTGCTGTCGCTCACCTCCGTGTGCGGCGACGGCGTCTCGCCCGTCAGGGCTCGATCGCTCCCGACCTGCGAGAACCCGGATGCCGCGGCGGCGGGTTCGGCGGGCGCGACGAGGACCGGTCCTGTGGCGAGCGCAGCCGCCAGGGTAAGGATCGAAAGGGTGCGCGAAAGGCGCGCGCGAACGCGAGTGTTCCCCACCGGGGTTCTCCTTCATGGCTTCGGGTCAAGCCGAACGGATACCGGGCGTACATCCCCCATCACCTCGACTCCGCCCGAGGAGTGGAGAGGCAGCGATATTCTAGCCGACCTCGTGACGCGGCCGGGGAGGGGCATCCGCTTGCGACGGCATCCGTGGCGGCTTACGCTCGCGACATGTCGAGCAGCGCCGTCGGGGTCGTTCAGGAGTTCATGCGGGCATTCCGCGCGCAGGATCGCGCGGCGGCCGAGCGGATCATGGCCGACGACTTCGTGTTCACCAGCCCGCAGGACGACCACATCGACAAGGCGACCTGGCTGGAGCGCTGCTTCCCGACCGCGGGTCATTTCAGCTCGCCGGCGCAGACCCTCCAGATCATCCCGATCGACGGTCTCGTGCTGCACCGCTACGAGTATGCCGTCGACGGCATACTGTGGCGCAACGTCGAGTCGCTCGAGGTGCGCGACGGCCGCGTGCACGCCGTCGAGGTGTACTTCGGCGGGTCGATCGGCCGCGTCGGCGGGTGATCGCGGGTCGCATTCGCGGGGTGTGATGGAGGGGACGCCCCGAACGCCCGTCGTCACAGGCCGAGTGCGGCGAGCGTGCGGTCGACGTGCGCGGAGACCGTCGCGGCCGACGGTGCCGCATCGAGCCCGAGCAGGCGCCGGCGGTGCGGTTCGCCGAGCAGCGCGGAGAAGAGGAGGTCGGCGGGGACGACGGCATCCACCGGCAGGTACTCGCCGAGGAATCGCTGCGCCCGACCCGGCCCCTCGTCGTAGAACTCCGCGGCGAGCGCCGCATCGACTCCCGCCGCCCCGATCAGCGCGCGATGAACGGCGATCGCATCGTCGGCCAGGAGGTGGCTCACCACGGCGACGGATGCTTCGCGCACCCCGCCCACCGATCGCCATGCCTCATCGGCATAGGCGTGCTGTCGGCGCACGGCGGCGCGCATCAGTCCGAGCCGGTCACCGTACTCGCTGTAGAGAGTGCGCTTGGCGACGTGCGCGTCGGCGGCGATGCGGTCGAAGGTCACGGCGTCGTACCCCTCGGACGCGAGGAGCGAGACGACGAGTTCGACGATCCGCTCGTGACGTCCGTGCCTCTCGGCGGCCGAGGGGCGTCCGCGCTTTCCTGTCATAGGAGTAGCCTAGCGTTTAATGCAACGGTTGCGTTTCATTAAGGAGGAGCGTTGGGCAATCACATCCATCACATCGCCATCCAGGACGACTGGGAGATGAGTCGCGGATTCGGCGAGTACGTCGTCTCGACGCGCGGCACGCATCTCGACGACGTGGGATTCATCCACGCGACCACGGCCGATCGAGTGAGCGAGGTCGTCGTGCGACGGTTCGGCGATCTCCGCCTTCCGCTCCTCGACATCGAGATCGACATCGAGGCGCTCGAGGCACAGGGCGTGCGGGTCGAATGGGTCGACGGTGCGCCTCGCATCCTGGGCGAGTTGCCGATGTCGACCGAGGTGATCGCCGCCGAGAGTCCGATCGTGCGGTGAGGGATGCCCCTCGCGGGCGACTACTCGGCCGCCGCCTCCGCCTCCGCGATCTGAGCGCGGACGGCGTCCATGTCGAGGGCGCGCACCTGGCCGATGAGGTTCTCGAGCGCCGGAGCGGGTAGGGCGCCGGCCTGCGAGAAGACCAGGATGTTGTCGCGGAAAGCCATCAGCGTCGGGATCGAGACGATGCCCGCAGCGCGCGAGAGGTCCTGGTTCGCCTCGGTGTCGACCTTCGCGAAGGTGATGTCGGGGTGCTGCTCCGACGCCCCCTCGAAGATCGGGCCGAACATCCGGCAGGGGCCGCACCATTCCGCCCAGAAGTCGACGAGCACGATGCCGTCCTTCTCGACCGTCTGTGCGAAGTCCGCACTGCTGAGCGCTGTCGTTGCCATGGGGTGTCCTTTTCGTCGAGTGGCTTCCGACCAGCCTACGGATGCCGGGGCGGCTGCGGGCCGCCGGCATCCCGCTGTCGTCCCGCGGGGTCCAGCGCCGCGCGCGCTCGGGAGTTGCGCACGGCCAGCACCGCACCACCGATGACTGCGGCCAAGAACGACCCGATGAGCACGCCGATCTTGACGTGCTCATCGGCGACCGACGACGAGCCGTAGGCGAGCTCGCCGACGAGCAGCGAAACCGTGAACCCGATGCCCGCCAGGAACGACATGCCCACAAGATCGGGCCACCGCAGCGACGCGTCGAGACGGAGCGCGGGGATGCGACTCAGCAGGAACGTCGTGACGAGGATGCCGATCGGCTTGCCCACGACGAGGCCCACCACGATGCCGATCGTGATCGGGTCGCGCAGCGCCGAGAGGAGTCCGTCGATCCCGCCGATGCTCACACCCGCCGCGAAGAAGGCGAAGACCGGCACGGCGAAGAGCGTCGCGACGACTCCCCAGCGGTCGGCGAAATGCGCCGCGAAGCCGTCGTACCGCGTGCCGTCGTCATCCTCACCGACGGCGACGCGCGCCCGCTCGGTCGGCAGCACGGGAACGACGAATCCGAGCAGCACCCCGGCGACGGTGGCGTGCACACCGGCCGCATGCACGCAGACCCAGACCGCGATCGCCAGCGGCAGCAGGATCCACCACGCGCGCACGCCCCGCTGCACCGCGAAGGCGAAACCGGCGAGCGGGAGGAGCGCGAGCACGAGCAGCGGCAGACTGATCGACTCGGTGTAGAAGGTCGCGATGATCGTGATCGCGATCAGGTCGTCGACGATGGCAAGAGTGAGGAGGAAGACGCGCAGTGCCGGCGGCAGGAATCGGCCGACCACGGCGATGACCGCGACCGCGAAGGCGATGTCGGTCGCCGTGGGAATGGCCCAGCCGCGCAGCACCTCCGCACCGCTCGACGCGTTGACGATCAGGAAGAACAGGGCCGGAACGACGACACCGCCGATCGCCGCCACGATCGGGAGCGCCGCTCGCCGGGGATCGCGCAACCGACCCGCGACGAACTCCTCCTTCAGCTCGAGTCCGACGACGAAGAAGAAGATGGCCAGGAGTCCATCGGCCGCCCAGGCACCGACGCTCAGTTCGAGATGCAGCGCGGGGATGCCGAAGGTGAAGTCGCGAACGGCCTCGTACCAGGGTGCGGCCGGAGAGTTGGCGAGGACGACCGCGGCGATGGTGGCGGCGAGGAGCAGCGCGCCACCGAAGACGTCGCTGCGGGCGGTGGAACGGATGCCTCGCCACAGCTCGTGGGGGGCAAGACGAAGACGGGAAGAAGACACAGGGGTACCTCGAGAAGTGGGAGTGGTCGACGAAACGTTCGGCCGCCCCGGTGAGGCGCGACCTAAGGTCGACGAGGCGGCGGGCAGCCGGCGATCTCGCCGTGCGAGATCGTTCCCCAGACGCTCGTCCATCCGTTGGTGCCGGGGTGCATCACGACGCGCATCCACTCCCCCATCGGGGTCGCCGACGCCAGGCGGCGCGGAGCGCGCGTCGAACCTGCGGCGACGAGGGAGGGCATGCAGCCAGGGTACTGGTCGGGGCTGAACGAGGCCCGATCTCCTGCCTCGGATGCTTGCTCGATTCGAACATATGTACTAAACTCGGAGCATGACATCAGACGCCGCGGCTCCCCTCGACAGGGTCGAACGCGGTCATCTGCTCGACGCGTGGGTGGAGGTGCGGCGGCGGATCGCCGAGCTCGAAGCGCAGGCGACCGCGTTGCTGGGCGAGCGGATCGGCGAGCACGATGCGGAGGTCGCGGAGCATCCGTATCACCGCGATGCGATCTACCGGTCGATGATCGCGGAGTACTCCGCGGCGGGACACCTGTCGCGGGGTGCGGTGGAGTTCGCGTTCTCCGACGCGCTGGCTCTGCAGAGCATGCCGGCGGTCGAGGGGGCGTTCACCGCGGGACGAGTGACCGCCGCGCACGTGCGCGAAATGGTGAGAGCAGCGTCCGTGGTGCGCGAGGCGGTGCGCAACGGTCGGGCGGATGCCGCGGTGCTGGGCCTCTACGAGACCGCAGTACTCGTGGTCGCCGAAGCCGACTCGCCCGCCCGCACCCGCGCGCACGCCCGGCAGGTCGCCGCGGCCCTCGCCGGTGAGACGCTCCTCGAACGGCACCGACGAGCAGCCTCCGAACGCAGTGTGACCGTGCGGTCGCTCGACGACGGACTCGCCCTGCTCACCGCGGTACTGCCCGAGACGCTCGCCGTGGCGATCCAGGACCGCATCACGCGCATGGCACGAGAGGTGATCCGGGCCCGCGATGACGCACCCGCACCGACGTTCCTCGACGGCGAAGATCCGGAAGACGTGATCCTGCCCGAACACATCGCGCCGGACGACCCGCTCGCCGGTGTCATCTTCGGCGAGGACTCCACTTTCACCATCGACCCACTCGCATCACCTGCGGCTCCCGAGAGCATCAGTGTTCCTGACGACGAGCGGACCATCGATCAGGTCCGGGCCGACCTGTTCAGCGACCTGCTGCTCGCAGCCTCGCCCAGTCCCGCACTCGGCAACGACCTCGACGGCGTCGAGGCACGCATCCAGGTGACGATCGCCGCGACCACCCTCGCCGGACTCGACGACCACCCTGCCGAACTCGACGGCCACGGCCCCCTCGACCCCGACATCGCCCGCGCCCTTGCCGGCCGCAACAACGGCTGGAGCCGTCTGTTCCTCGACGCCAGTGGCATGGTCACCGAAACCGACACCTACACTCCCACCGAGGGCATGCGCCGATACCTTCGCGCGAGGGATCAACACTGCCGCTTCCCCGGATGCCGGATGCCGGTCCACCGATGCGAGATCGACCACAACCACGACCATGCCAAGGGCGGCAGAACGGCGATCGACAACCTCGCCCACTTCTGCAGGAGTCACCACCAGCTCAAACATCCCGACATCGACTCCGACCACCGTTGGACCGCGCGCTCCAGACCCGACGGCACCATCGAGTGGACCAGCCCTCTCGGCCGCATCCACGCCGACCGCGCTCCGCGACGCGTGATGTTCGTCTAGCGCGTGCTCTCTGCCTGACGCGTGCTCTCTGCCTGACGCGTGCTCCCCGTATGGCGCGTGCTGCGCGCGTCCCTCGACCCCGCGCGTCCCTCGACCCCCCACACCTCATCGACGCCGAGCGCATCACGCGCCTCATCGACGTCACGCGGGGCCGATCCGCCGCGACTCTCGGTCAGTCGCCGACGACGAGCCCCGCACGGTGCGCCAGGATCACGGCGTGGATGCGGTCGCGAGCACCGAGCTTGGCGAGCACGCGGCCGACGTGCGTCTTGACCGTCGACTCCGTCACGAAGAGGGTGTCGCCGATCTCGGCATTGCTGAGACCCCGGGCGAGAGCGAGGAAGACGTCGCGCTCGCGGTCGGTGAGCGACTCGAGAAGAGAGGCGGCCGCATCTCCCCGGTCGGCGGCAACCTCCACCCCCGCCACTGAGGTAGGCGAGGCGGGCGCGACACCCGAGACACCCGAGACACCCGAGACACCGAGTGTCGGGGTCACGTGCTGCAGCAGCATCCGGGTGATCCGCGGCGACAGGGCCGCGTCGCCGCGATGCACCGCGCGCAGCGCCGAGAGCAACTCGTGCCGCTGCACGTCCTTGAGCAGGAATCCGCTCGCCCCCGCGCGGATCGCCCCGAAGGCGTATTCGTCGAGGTCGAAGGTCGTCAGCACGAGAACGCGGGTCTGCGGATGCCGGTGCACGATCTGCTCGGTCGCGGCGATGCCGTCGAGCCCGGGCATCCGGATGTCCATGAGCACGAGGTCGGGCTGCAGCACCGCGGCCTGGGCGATCGCCACCTCGCCGTCGCCGGCCTCGCCGACGACCTCGATGTCGTTCTCGGCTTCGAGAACCATCCGGAATCCGAGACGGATGAGCTGCTGATCGTCGACCAGCAGCACCCTGATCTTCTCGGTCATGCGTCCTCCTGTGTGAGCGGGAGTTCGGCCCGCAGCATCCATCGTCCTCCGTCGACCGGGCCGTGCGCGATCGTGCCCCGCACGTGCGCGACGCGCTCGTCGAGGCCGCGCAGCCCGAAGCCGGGGGAATCGCCCGGCTCCGTCACCCCGTCGTTCACGATCTCGACGCTCACGGCGTCGGCCCGGTGCTCGACGCGCACGGTGATCGCGGTCGCGCTCGGAGCGTGACGCATCGCGTTCGTCACCCCCTCCTGCACGATCCGCGACAGCGCATGGTCGATGGGTGCGGACACCGTCACGGGTGTTCCCGATGCGGTCAGGCTGATCGGGTACCCCGCGCGCTGAGCCGCCGCCACCGTCTCTTCGGGCGACGGGGCGGTGAGGGGCGCCAGCGGAAGAGGACTCGTGTCGTCGCGGAGCACCCCGAGCATCGCCCGCATCTCGGTGAGAGCCGTGCGGGCGGTCTGGGCCGTCGCGGTCGATGCGACGCGGGCCTGCTCGCGATCGGCCGTCGCCGCCGCCCCCTCCGACAGCGCGACGATCACGGTGAGCGAGTGCGAGACGATGTCGTGCATCTCGCGGGCGATGCGCGCCCGCTCGGCGGCGGCGGCGAGCTGCGCCTGCTGATCGCGCTCGACGAGCAGCTGCCGCGATCGGTCGATGATCGCGTCGAGATAGCGCTTGCGCCCGCCCACGTTGACGCCGATGAGGGTGCCGATCAGACCGAAGATGACCGCACCGATCACGGCGTTCGCGGCGTCGGCGAACCCCAGCTCGCCGCCGAGCACGAAGGCGCCTCCCCAGACGACGAGCGCCCCCAGGGCGACCCCGAATCCGATCCACGCCGCGCGGGACGAGCCGTACACGGCGAGCGCGTAGGCGGTGACCAGGATGAGCGGAGTGCCGCCCGGCAGGATGCCGACCACGAACAGCGCTTGCAGCGCGAACGACAGCACGAACGGCACGAGCGGATGCCGACGCCGCCAGAACAGGGCCACGCACGCGGCCAGCACCCCGGCCAGCGCGATGATCGAGAGCACGATGCCCGCGGGGTCCGGGATGCTGGTGCGCACGCTGCTCGCCGGCGTCAGCGTGAGGAACAGGCAGAGCAGCGCGATGACCGCATCGCCCACGACGGGGTGCCGCGCCCAGAAGCGCCGGAACACCCCGGGCGGACGCGGCAGCCGCAGCTCCTCGTCGTCCCGGGCCGAGACCCGGGCCGAGGCCCGAGCCGGGGCTCGGACCGAGGCGCTGCGGCTGCGCGTCGTGATCACTCGCCAGACTCTACGCGTCGCGAGTGCGCAGCACGCCCCACGCGATGAGCAGCGTCGCGACGACCCAGGCGCCGAGCGTCAGGTACGCGACGGGCGTCTCGAGCGGTCCGCCCGAGAGGATGAGGCTCTGCGCCGCCGAGGAGGGCAGGTACATCCCGGCATCCGATACCCACTTCCAGGCCTCGCCGGCGATCGAGAACATGCTCGCCACGATCGGCAGCACGAACAGCAGACCGACGGTCGCCGCGATCGCCCCGGCGCCCGAGCGCAGGATGAACCCGAAGGCGACACCGATCAGCGCGAACACGGCCATCGAGAGCGACGCCGTGAGGATCGGCCCGAACGACAGGTCGAAGTCCGACCAGTCGATGCCCTGGTCGCGACCGGCCACGACGGCCGACACGGCAGCCGCCGTGATGCCGAAGATGATCAGCGACGACACGAAGAGGAACACCGCGAGCACGACCGACTTGGCCGCCAGCACCGAGCCGCGACCCGGGTTGGCGGTGAGCGTCGAACGGATCATGCCCGTCGAGTACTCGCCGGTGACCGAGATGGCACCGAGGATGCCGGCGAGCAGCATCGTGAACTGGATCGGCGAGACGACCGCCTGGATCGGCTCGAAGCCGGGCATGTCGACGGCCGAGGCGAAGAGCACCGCGATGCCGATGGTGAGGGCCGCGGCGATCGCGATCGACCACCAGGTGGAGCGCACCGTGGTGAGCTTGATCCACTCGCCGCGCAGCGCGCGCAGGAAGGTCAGGCGGTAGCGGGTGTCGACCTGGTGCGGCACGGCGGAGCGGGGCGGGGTGAGGGCCGGGGCGGTCATGCGATCTCCTTCGTCCGGTACTCGACGGCCTCGCCGGTGAGCGCGAGGTACGCGTCCTCCAGCGATCCGGTGGTCGGGGTGAGTTCGTGCAGGGCGACGCCCCGCTCGGCGGCGAGGTCGCCGATGCGCGCGGCGGGCAGGCCCGTGATGTCGAACAGATCGGGTGCGGTGCTCACGATCTCGACGTCGGGCCCCGCCACGAGCTGTGCGAGTGCCGCACCGTGCGGGGTGCGCACGCGCACGCGGTTCGTGGTCCAGGCCCGCACGAGGTCTTCGAGCGGAGCATCCGCCAGCACCTTGCCGCGCCCCATCACGATGACGTGGTCGGCGGTCTGCGCCATCTCGCTCATGAGGTGGCTCGAGAGCAGCACGGTGCGTCCCTCGGATGCCGCGTGCCGCACGAACTGACGCACCCAGCGCACACCCTCGGGGTCGAGACCGTTGACCGGCTCGTCGAGGATGAGCGTGTGCGGGTCGCCGAGCAGCGCCGACGCGATGCCGAGGCGCTGCCCCATGCCGAGCGAGAACTTGCCCGCGCGCTTGCGGGCGACCGATCCGATGCCGGCGAGGTCGATGACCTCATCGACGCGCGACGCGGGGATGCCGTGGGTCGCCGCCATCGCGCGCAGGTGGTTGCGGGCGGTGCGGCCGGTGTGCACGGCCTTCGCGTCGAGCAGCACGCCCACCTCGGTGAGCGGAGCCCCGAGCTTGCGGTACTCGCGGCCGCCGACGGTCGTGCGGCCCGACGTGGGGCGGTCGAGCCCGACGATCATCCGCATCGTGGTCGACTTGCCCGCACCGTTGGGCCCGAGGAAGCCGGTGACGGCTCCGGGCTTGATCGTGAACGACACGTCATCGACGGCCGTCTTGTCTCCGAACCTCTTCGTGAGGCCTTCTGCTGTGATCATGTGCTCCACGCTACGAGCGGCGGAGACCCCAGCGCATCCGCCGCAGGTACCGTCTTGCGGATGACCGGCGTACGACCTGCGGAGGATGCCCCGAGTCCCACCCGCCGCGCCTGTCAGGAATCCGTCGTACGTGCAAAGAGAGGGGCGCGCGAGCACACGACCCGCGCTGTAGCGTCGCTCGCGGAGGGGGGAGACCGTGCAACGACTCGTGTGGGTGATGCTGCTGGTGCTGGGTCTCGCGGCGGTGGCGACCGCCGTGGTGCTGCGGCTGTGGACTCTCCGGCATCCGCTGATCGACGCCGAACCGGTGCCGACCCTGCTCGTCGCCGTCTTCTTCCTCGGCCTCGCGATCGTCGTCGTCGCGACGATAGGCAACGTCGTGCTCACGGCGATCGATCGCCGCGCATGACCCCGAAGAGAAGTGTGTAAGGAATCGACCGTTCGAGCCAAAGAGCGGATGCGGCCGCTCCGCGCCCCCGATCGATACTGAGAGTCGGGGGGCCGGCTCGTGCGCCCCGTCGAGGGGCTGACACGGGGCGCACGAGTGCTTCCTCCCGGTACCGTGAGGGAGCAGGGAAGAGACGGAGCGGGGTGGCGATGCGTCTGCGATCGGACCCTCGCGCGCGCCTGCGCGTCGTGCTCGCCGAGGTCGACGGCCGGATCGCGCGCGAACGCCCTCACGCCACTCGAACGAGAGCGACGGGTGCGAGTGGCGCGACGGGCGCACCGGGCGCCCCGGCACCGCGGAGCAAGGCCGTCGCCTTCCGCATCCTGTTCGACGAGCACCTGCCCCGGGTGCGGCGTCACCTCTCGTGCTTCCTCGACGACCGGAGCGAGGTCGAGGAGATCGCCGCCGACGTCTTCGTCGTGGCGTGGAAGAAGCTCCAGCCCGAGAATCCGATGGGGATCACCTGGCTGATCCGCACGGCCGACAACAAGCTGCGCGACGCCGCCCGGCGCGATCGTTCGAAGCGCCGGGCGATCGACGCACTCACTCGTGGCCTGCAGGAGACCTCCGACGCACTGCATCCGCTCGAAGCCCTCGCCCTGCGCGAGGCGATCGTCACCCTGAGCGCCCGCGAACGCCAGGTCGTCGTGCTCACGTACTGGGACGAGCTCAGCGCCGGGGAGGTGGCGCAGGTGCTCCGGTGCAGCGCGGCCGCGGTCTGGACGACGCTCACCCGCGCACGCGCCAAACTGCGCCGGCAGCTCGAGGCGAAGGAGGCGGACGCATGACCCTCACCGACGACCGGCTCGACGAGCTCTTCGCGCTCGCGCACCCCTCTCCCGCCCGCGAGACCGCGCTGCGCGCTCAGGACATCGCCCTGCGGGAGCGGATCATCCGCGGCGACGTCGCCCCGCGGCGAGCGCCGCACCGGCGCGGGATCTGGGCGGCCGGTCTGACCACCGCCGTCGCCGCCTGCGCGATCGTCGCACTGATCGCCGTGAACGTGCTCGCTCCCGACCAGCGGGCGGTCGCCCTCACCCCGCCGCCCCTCATCTATACGGATGCCGAGCCGCTCGACGCGGTGCTCGCCGATGCGCACGCGGCGCTCGCTGACGGCGACGGACCGGTGCAGGCACCGCATGTGGAGCTCGTGACCTGGGGGTGGAGCATCGACATGTCGGAGAAGAACATCGAGGTGATCCCGCAGGACGTCACGATCGACTGGACGCTCGGCGAGGGCGGCGTCACGACGATCGTCGCCGGCGAGCCCTACTGGGAGGACGGCGAGCGACCCGCCGGCCTCGGCGAGAGTCCGTACGAGCCGGGGGAGCTGATCGACCGCGTCACGATGACGCCCGAGCAGTTCAACATCCCGCCCGCCACGGCCGCACTCGACGGGTCGAGTCCCGACGAGCTGAAGGCCGCGCTCGCCCCCTATCTGAGCGAAGATCCGGCGCCGACGTCGGGAGAACTCGGGGCGGCCATCGTCTCGTTGATGTCGCAGTGGACGCTCACCGACGCGCAGCACGCGACCCTCCTCGACATGCTCGTCGATGCCGGCGGGGTGACCGTGCTCGGCCGCACGACCGATCGACTCGGGCGCGACGTGGTGGGCCTCGAGGTCGCCGAACCGTCCAACCCGCTCTACCGGCTCACCGTGCTCGTCTCACGCGAGACCGGGCGCATCGTCGGCACCGAGGACGAGCTCACCGAACCCCTCGACTTCATCCCGGCGGGCGTGACCGGCTACACGCTCTGGGACGAGGGGTAGGGCGCGGAGTGCTCGCAGCCCCTGCGAGGATGTATCCATGAGCATCGATTCGGCGGTGACGGCGCGGCTCGCGCGCGACATCCGCGCCCTCCGCGCCGGAGGCACCCGCGGCATCGAGACCGAGCCGTGGGTGCTGGTGTCGGTCGTCGCGTACCTCCGTGCGATCCCCGAATCCGGCGTCGCTCTCCGTTCGGTTCCCTCCGGCATCCTCGCCCGTGCCGGCGCGCCCCGTGCCGATGTCGACCGGCTGATCGCCGCCTGGGTGCCCGACATCCCCCGCACGTTCCCGGCGTCGTCCGACGCCCGCGAGACGCTCCTGCGCAGCCACGCGTCGCTCCTGTTCTCGTCGAACGTCATCCGTCTGATCGAGACGGATGACGACGAGCTCACCGCCGTCGTCGACCCCGCGTTCCGGAGCGAGGTCGGCGACATCAACGACCTCTCTCTGCCGGATCACGTCCTGGCGGACCTGTCTCCTGCCGCACACTCCGCCGACACCTACCTCGCCGCGACGATCGCCCCGTCGACCGATCCGTCACCGCACATCGCGTTCGCGGCATTCGCCTGGCCGACGCAGATCACGGCGGCACTGCATGCGCTGCTCACGGGTCCGGCATCCGACAGCCTGATCGGTGCCGTGCTCGGCATGTGCCGCGCCCTCGAACTCCGCGGGATGGAGGAGCGCGCCGTGACGGTGATCCGCGGGCTCGACCTCACGACCGACAACCCCTACGCGACCGTGCAGGCCGCGGAGTATCTGCTCTGGGCGGGCTCTCATGTCGACGAGGCCGCCGATGCCGTCCGGCGGTGCGCGGCCGCGACGCGCATCAGCGGATTCCGCGGCAACCCGCAGCGCGACGCTTACGCGCGGCTGGCACTGACCTATCGCGGCGTTTTCACCGCCGACGAGGCCCTGTCGTTCCTGCACGACGCCCAGCACGACAGCGGCGCGAACCGGAACGGCGTCGCGAAGATGCTCGCGTGGATCGACCGTCCGTGGGCGCTGCGCGAGCTGAGGCCCGCCGTCGACGACGACAGCGACCCGCTGCAGATCGTCCGAGCCGCGGAGCGCTCCCTGCGAGGTGAGCGCCGCCCGAGCGACTCCCCCCGGCCGCACGACGACGAGGAGTGGACGGCGCAGCAGTGGGAGGCGAACGACGACCGCCTGCTCGACGCCGGCATCGAGCACGACCGCCCCGTGCTCGAGCGGATCACCGACCTCAGCGATCCGCGGGCGTGACCGGCTACACGCTCTGGGACGAGGGGTAGCGCGCGGGCGAAGGCACGCCGTTAGCCTGGTGGGGTTATGAGCGAAACGCGAGCGATCGACGAAGCCCCTCTCTACTCCGCCGAGTTCCTGATGACGGCGCTGCCCGACTTCCTCGAAGAGGTCTGGCGTCGGGACTCACGGCGGCCCGACGACCTTCTCGCCGCCGTCTCCGCGGTGGGCCTGACCGTCGATGACGACGCCCGTGTCGCCGCGGTACGGCCGGCTGCACCCTTCCGGTTCCGACTGGCGGAGGCGGGAGAGGCGACGCTCGAACGCAAGCTGAGGGCTGCCGTCACGAAGCGCCTGGGCAAGGCATCGGGCGACGACCGAGCCTGGAACATCGGCCGCTTCCGTGCCGGACTGATCGCCTCGGCGACGCGCGTGGAGGTGCGCCTGTTCGCCGTGTACGCGGTGACCGAGATGCGTGCGGCGGCGGTCGAATGGCTCGAGGGAACGGATGCCGAGGACTGGGCGATCCGCCACCGCTTCATCGATGGCCGGTCGCCGTCGGAGCAGGCGGCCGACGCCTCGCGTGAGCACTTCGTGCCCCGCTCGTACCTCGACCTCGACGACGAGGAGAGCCCGCGCGTCACGCTTCTCCTCCCGGCCACCACGCGTGCGCCCGGCTCCCGTGCGGCCGATGATGCGGGTCGTCTCGCCGACATCGAGAGCTACGTCACGGAGGCGCTCGGCCCCGCCACGGAAGAGGGGCGATGGGCGCGGGGCGCCCGCGAGTTCACCCTTCGACCCGGCGCCCCGACGAGTCGACGCCCCTACGTCAACGCGGCGTTCTCCACGGTCGCCACGGCGGGCCCGGCGGGCCCGGCGGGCACGTCAGGCCCGGCGGCCACGGCCCCGGCGGCGGCCCCGGCGGCGAGCGACGCACCCCCGGCGACCGCGCCGGAGTCCGCCCGACCGAAGGCGCCGGAGTACTCCCCCGACCACCTGCTGACCGCGATCCCCGCTCTGATCGACGACCTCTGGCGACGGGAATCGCGCGACGCCGACGCGATCCTCGCGGCTTTCGAGGCGAACGGCCTGGCCGCCGACGACGTACGACCGGAGCTCTCGTCGCTGCATCCGTACGTCCATCTCGTCTTCACCGCCGAGCCGGATGCCGGCTTCGAGCGGCGTCTGCGCGCCGCGATCACGAAGCGGGTCGGCAAGCCGTCCGGCACCGACAAGCACTGGAATCTCGGGCACCTCACCGCCACGGTCACCGCCACGAACCGCAGTCTCGGCCTGCGTCTGTCGCCGGATTACTCGGCGATCGAGCTGCGCGACGCCGCGGCCGACTGGCTCCAGGGCGCGGAGGCCACCGCCTGGGCAACCCGCCACCGCTACCTCGACGATCGCTCCCCGCTCGACAGGGCCGCCGATTCACCACCGCGCTTCTTCCCCTCGGCGGTGCGTGTGTACCTCGACGCGTCGCCCGGCCCGCGCGCAACGTTCTTCATGGCACCGGGCACGCGCGCCCCGGGCACCCGGCCGGACGATGACGACGCGCGCTTGGCGTCGGTGGAGCAGTACCTGACGGAGGCACTGGGACCGGCCGAGGGTCCGGGGCGCTGGGTGCGCGAGAACCGTGTCTTCACGATCCGCCGCATGCGCAGCCGCACCCGATCGATCGAGTTCAGAACGCTCTGAGCGGCGGGTGTCCGGCCCGACGGATCAGCGGTCCGAGGGTGTGATCCGCCGCGTCAGCGCCGGCGGCAGCGGGTAGGCGCGCTCCGGGGGCAGCAGACGACGCGCGCGATCGGCCTGACCGCTCTGCACGAGCGTGGCGATCTTGCGGACGGTCGGCGTGAGGTCGTCGATCCCGAGCGTCCACTCGTCGGCGAGCGTGCGGATGAGCCCGCGACCCACGCCGACCTGGATGCTGTAGTGGTCGAGTGCCGCACCGCGGATCGAGCGCTCGGGGTCCCACTGCACGTGCACGGCCGCGTCGGCGACGGCATCCGGATGCGACGTCGTCAGCACCGATCGCGAGAGGGCGGTCTCCCACCCCTCCCTGCTGAGGCGCACCGCCAGGATGCGTTGCTGGCCCGGCTTGCGCGCCCAGTTGCTGCGATGCATGAGCCAGAGGAACGACGGCTTGATCCACGTCATCCGCGTGAACGAGAAGGGGGTGACGAAGCGGCCGTTCGCGAGCGCCGCATCGGCGATCGCGTCGGAGTACGCCTGGTACATCACGATGCTGTCGGTGTCGTGATCGGCGCGGATGCCGTACATGCGCGGCGACTGAGCCATCGGCCCTGCTCCCCTCCACGGCACGCCGAACGCGTGCTCCCCAGGAAGGAAGACGAGTCAGTGCCCGAAATGTGACGCGGATGCCGTGCACGACGACGCGAAGAGCCTGGGTCCCTGAGCCTGTCGAAGGGTGCCGCCCGAGAAACCCGTCTCCTCACCGATCGGCGAAGACCTCGATGCGGTCGCCGCGCATGATCAGTTCGAGGCCGGTGCCGTCGCCGAAGCGGTCGCGCAGCGCCTGGGGCTGAGCGGACGTGACCTCGATCCGGATCACCGGCGGGAACGACCCGGCGTCGCACCCCCACGCCGCGATCTGGAAGCCTCCGGAGTCTCCGAGGAGCTCCTCCGTGTCGATCGCGACGATGCACATCGCGTCCGATTCATCGAACGACAGCCACTCCACGCCGCGGGCGATCGTCAGACCGGCGAACTCCTCGAACAGCGCCGCGTCGGGCCCCTTCTCGCCGAACGACTCGGGCCACGAGGCATCCGGGTCGACCGCGATCTCGGCCACCAAACGCGGGTCGGCCGACCGCACGGCCGCCGCGACGGCCGCGGATCCGAACGCGGCGAGCGCGATGCACGCCGCGCCCAGCCACAGCCAGGGTGCCGACGGCCGCGGCGTGAAGAGGGTGCGCAGGCGGGAGGGCGACGGATGCTCGGGCTCCGCGTTCTCGGCGTCGATCGCCGGCGGCTCACCGGTGCGAGGGAGTTCGCCGCTGCGGCCGAACTCATCGGGCGCAGCATCCGTCGCCGACTCCTCGACCGGCGGCGCGGGGGCGACCGAAACGACGGGAACCTCACGAACCGGCGCCGTCACGACCAGCGCCGCCGGTGCCGCCTGCGCCTCGAGCGCGCGCAGCCGGGCGATCGCTGCGGGGTCGCCGTCGATGTCGGCATCCCGCCCGTAGGCCCGCGCACGCAGGGCCCGCAGCTCGTCATCGCTCATGCGTCGGCCCGTCCTCCGAGCACGACGACCGAGTCCGCGCGCGATCGGGCGGCCCGCAGGGCCACCGCCCCCAGCGCTCCGGTCGCGACGATCCGGGTGAGCAGGAGGACGTTGGCGACGAGCACGATCGCGTTCATGTCGGTCACCGTTCCCGAGAGCAGGAAGAGCTCCATGAGCGAGGCGAGCACGACCGCGGCGAGCACTGCCGCCGGGGTGTACCGCCACGGGTCGGGCAGGGTGCTGCGAGTGAAGCCCGCGACGACCACGCCGCTCAGCGCGATCTTGACGATCGCGTCGATGAACACGGGCGCCGAGGAGGACACGCCGAACACGGCGAGCAGCAGGGGCGGGCCGGCGACGATCCAGACGGCCAGAAGGCCCAGGGCGACGATCGCGCTCCTGCGCAACCCGACCGACGGATGCCTCACCCCGGCGATCGCCGCGGTGATCAACGCGAGACCGAACCCCGCCGACGTCGCCACGCTCAGTGCGCTGAGCACGCCCCCGTCGAGCGTGCCGGGCAGACTGCGATACGCGGCGAGCAGGGCCGTCAGCAGGAACAGCGCTCCCGAGGACACCCACCAGCGCGACCACCGCACCGGTGCACTCTCGACGGCGATCGGCGGGGTCTCCGGTCGGCTCATCGCCCATCACCGTCCTTGGTCATGTGTGTTCGCAGCTCTCTCCCGAGCGTACCGACGCGCTCGACCTGCGGCGCCCCTCAGAACCCTGCGGCGCCTCTCAGAACCCCTCGGCCTCGCGGGGCGTGTAGGCGCTTTCGAGCGCGTCGATCTCGGCGGGTTCGAGACGGATGCCGACAGCCGCGACCGCGTCGTCGATGTGGGCCGCACGGGTGGCGCCGACGATGGGCGCGGTGACCGCCGACTGCTGCGCGACCCAGGCAAGGGCGATCTGCGCGCGGGAGACGCCCCGATCGGATGCCACACGGGCGACGGCCTCGACGATCGACCGGTTGGACTCCTCTTCGCGGTGGTAGAGCGTCGCGCCGAAGGCATCCTTCCCCGTGCGATTCGTCGTCTCGTCCCAGTCGCGGGTCAGGCGGCCCCGCGCGAGCGGCGACCACGGCAGCACCCCGACGCCGGAGTCGAGGCAGAACGGATGCATCTCCCGCTCCTCCTCACGCTGCAGCAGGTTGTACTGGTCCTGCATCGACACGAACGGGGTCCACCCGTTCTGCACGGCGACATGCTGCGCCTTCGCGAACTGCCACGCCCACATCGACGAGGCGCCGATGTACCGCGCCTTGCCCGAGCGCACGATGTCGTGCAGCGCCTCCATCGTCTCCTCGATCGGCACCTCGGGGTCCCACCGGTGGATCTGGTACAGGTCGACGTAGTCGGTGCCGAGGCGCCGCAGGCTCGCGTCGATGCCCGAAAGGATGTGCCCGCGGCTGAGGCCGGCCTGGTTCGCGCCGGGTCCCATGCGCCCGTGCACCTTGGTGGCGAGCACGATCTCGTCGCGGCGGGCGAAGTCGGCGAGCGCACGGCCGACGAACTCCTCGCTCGTGCCGTCGGAGTAGACGTCAGCGGTGTCGAACGTCGTGATCCCCGCTTCGAGGGCCTGCCGGATGAGGGGTCGGCTCGACTCCTCATCGAGCGACCAGCCGTGCGCGCCGCGATCCGGGGCGCCGAAGCTCATGCATCCGAGCACGACGGGCGAGATGCGCAGCCCCGATCGTCCGAGTCGTACGTGGTCACCGGGCTCGATCATGAGTTCTTCCTTCTCGTGGGTGTTCGACGGATGCCGGACGGCGACTACTCGATCTGTCCGATCGGCTCGCGCTTCTCGGCCTGGAACTGGTCCTCAGCGCGACCGCGCGCCCAGTACGCCGAGATCGAGAGCGACTCGCGGGGCACCTCGCGCTGCTTCAGCAGGGCGCGCACCTCCTTGATCGTGCCGCGCTCCCCGTGGGCGAAGACCCCGGGGGTGCCGTCGGCCCAGGGCAGGTCGGCGAGGGCGGTGAGCAGTTCATCGTCGGTGGCGGTCCAGCGCACGCTCACGCCGGAGGGCGCCGCGGGCAGCACCCGGTCCGACGGGTCGGCGACCGTCAGGATCACGTGGCCGACGGCATCCGATTCCATCGCTTCGATCGCCGAGGAGATCGCCGGCAGCGCCGTGTGGTCGCCGACGAGAAGATGCCAGGGCGTCGACGGCTCGGGCCGATACCCGCCCCCGGCACCGCTCACGACGAGGGTGTCGCCCGGCTGCGCCCGGCGGGCCCACGGACCCGCGACGCCCTCGTCACCGTGCACGACGAAGTCGATCACGATCAGGCGCGCCTCGGGGTCGGCCGAACGGACCGTGTAGGTGCGCCGCGTCGGGAGCTTCTCGGGGCTCTCCTCGCGCAGCTGCGCCAGATCGTACGGCGGCACGAGGCCGTGACGGGGGTCGGCGAAGAGGATCTTCACGTACTTGTCGGTGTAGACGTTGTCGGTGAAGTCCGAGTAGCCGTCGCCGCCGGCCGTGATGCGGATCAGATCGGGACTGACCTGCTCGACCTCCTGCACGGTGAGAACTGCTTGTGCGGGTGGCTTACGAGGCTGGTCGGTCATCTGCATCTCCCGAGGTGTCGAACGTTCCCTCCAGTCTGCCCGGGATGCGAGGGCTGAGGGCGCCCTGACATGATGAGCGGGTGATCTTCCAGCCCCGACGCGGTGTGATGGCGGGCGCGGTCCTCCTGGCCGCAGCCGTCGTGCTGAGCGCATGCGCGGCCACGCCCTCGCCCGCAGCCCCGTCGGATGCCCCGGCCATCGAGACACCGATCACGGCCTCCCCTCTCCCGAGCGCAACGCCGTCCGGCGACCTCGGCCCGGTCGAGAGCTTCCTCGCCTGGCTCGAAGCCTCGCGCGCCCCCGACGCCGAAGCGGCGTGCGCCGGTCTCTCCCCCGAACTCGCCGCGCGCATGATCGCCGAACTCAACGGCAGCGGCGCGTTCGCGGTGAGCACCTGCGCCGAGATGATCACCGCCACCGCCGACCTGTATCGCGCGACCGCGCAGAGCAGCGAGGTCGATGTGACGATCCAGGAGCAGACAGAGAACGACGCCACCCTCTTCGTGACCTACCTCGCCTCCGGCGATTGCGGCACGGTCGTCATGACGCGCGAGGTGACCGGTTGGATCATCACCGAGAGATCCGAGGAGTGTGCCGTCTGATCCGTTCGCGCTGATCCGTTCGCGGCTGATCCATTCGCGGCTGATCCGTTCGCGGCTCACAGCATCGCGGTGAGCACGCCTCCGTCGGCGCGGAGGGCGGCACCGTTGGTCGCCGAGGCGACGGGGCTCGCGAGGTACGTGACGAGGCTCGCGATCTCGGTCGGTTCGAGGAATCGCTCGAGCAGCGTCGTGGCGTTCTGGCCGATGATCGCCTGCTTCATGGCGTCGGCGGGCAGCGACTGCGCTTCGGCCACCGCCGCCACGGTCGCGGCCACCCCGTCGGAGTACGTGGGTCCGCCGAGCACCGTGTTCACGGTGACCTCGGTGCCGCGGGTGAGCTTGGCGAGGCCGTTGGTGAGGGCGATCATCGCCGCCTTGGTCACGCCGTAGTGCACCATGTCGGCGGGAACGTTCACGCCGGACTCGCTGCTGATCGAGACGATGCGCCCCCACCCGCGATCGAGCATGCCCCCGAGAACCTGCCGCGACAGGCGCACGGCGCTCATGAGGTTCACGTCGAGGTAGCGCGACCACTCGTCGTCGGAGGTCGCCGAGAAGTCGGCCAGGCCGAACAGTCCGACGTTGTTGACGAGGATGTCGACGTCGCCGAGATCGGCGAGAAGGCGCGCGACCTCGTCGGGCTTCGCGAAGTCGGCGACGAGACCGTTCGGGTGGGATTCCGGATGCTCCGCCCCGAGCCGCGCGACGGCGCTGTCGAGGCGCTCGGCGTTGCGACCGTTGAGCGTCACCTGCACGCCCTCCGCGGCGAGCGCTGCGGCGATGGCGTAGCCGATCCCCTGGGTCGAGCCGCTGACGAATGCCTTCCTGCCTGCGAGTCGCAGATCCATGTTCGATGTCCTTTCACTTGCTTGAGCAAGTCACGGTACAGACTTTCACTTGCTCAAGCAAGTCAATTCGGGATACCCTGGGGCCATGCCGAACACGAACGCCGACCACGGCCTGAGCTCCGACGAGCTCGCGATCTGGGCCCCGCTCGCCACCCTGCTCGAGCGCCTGCCCACCGCCCTCGACGCGCAGCTGCAGCGCGACAGCGGGCTCACGCACTTCGAGCACGGCATCCTCTTCGCCCTGCGCAGCGCCCCCGAGCGCACCCTGCGTCTCAGCGTCCTCGCCGCCTACGCGAGCTGCACGCTGTCGCGCCTGTCGCGCGCGGTCTCCCGACTCGAGACGAAGGGGTGGGTGCGTCGCGAGATCGACCCGAGCGACGGACGCTTCACCCTCGGCATCCTCACCGACGCCGGCGCGCAGGTGGTCGCCGAGTCGACCCCCGCCCACCACGCGCTCATCCGCAACCTCGTGTTCGACACCCTCACGGATGCCCAGGCGCGGCAGCTGGGGGTCATCAGTCGGAAGGTGGCGGAGGCCGCGGGGCCGGGCGGTGTGTGGAGTCCGGCGTGAAACGACGCGAAGCCGCATATACGGCCGGACTTCTCCGCACGCGAAAGGCCCGGTTCCACAAAGGAACCGGGCCTTTCAACTCGCTGTGCGCGAGGGGGGACTCGAACCCCCACGCCCGCAAGGACACTGGCACCTGAAGCCAGCGCGTCTACCATTCCGCCACTCGCGCGAGTGTCTCGTTCCGAAGAACTCAACCTCGTAAGGCTATCACGCGTCGCGACCCCACGAGAAACTCCCCCCATACCCCAGAAAACCCCGGAAATCCGCGACTCCGAGCCCGTCGCGGGGCGGATCTTCAGCACACCTGGCTACGATGTCCCTACCAGTTGGCATGCCAGAGGAGCCCAGTGGGACTACTTGACAGCTTTGAGAAGGGTCTCGAGCGCGCCGTGAACGGCGCGTTCGCGAAGACCTTCCGCAGCGGCATCCAGCCGGTGGAGATCGCTTCGGCGCTGCGGCGCGAGGCCGATACGAAGGCGGCGGTCGTCAGCCGCGACCGCATCATCGCGCCCAACAACTACGTCGTGCGCCTCAGCGCCGACGACGCCGAGCGGATGCGCGGACTCGGCGGCGCTCTGACCGACGAGCTGCACGCCCTGCTCACGAAGCACTCGAAGTCGCAGGGCTACAGCTTCGGCGGCCCGCTCTCGATCGTGCTCGAACCCGACGAGAAGGTGTCGACGGGTACGGTGCGCGTCAGCTCCGGAACGGTCGAGGGCCGTGTGAGCTGGGAGGCCGTGGTCGACGTCGACGGTCGCCGGCACCGCATCACCCGCGCGCGCACCGTCATCGGACGCGGCACGGATGCCGACATCACCATCGCGGATGCCGGATCGAGCCGTAAGCACGCCGAGATCCTCTGGGACGGCGAGCGCGCCATGATGCGCGACCTCGGCTCCACCAACGGCACCAAGGTGAACGGTCAGAAGCTGCGCGAAGCGGCCCTCCCCTCCGACACCACGATCACGATCGGTCGCACCGATCTCGTCTTCCGCGTGGTGCCGCAGACGGTACCTGCGCGTGTCAGCGACGCCACCCGTGCGTTCGGAGGCATCCATGAGTGAACTGGTCCTCCTGCTCCTGCGCATCGGTTTCCTGGTGCTGCTGTGGTTCTTCGTGTTCGGCGTGGTCTACTCGCTGCGCGCCGATCTCTTCGGCGTGAAGGTGCGCAAGCTCCCCGCCGAGGCCGCTGCGGGTGCCCCGGCATCCGGCTCCGCGGCTCCGGCCGCCCCCGTCGCGAAGCCGGCCTCGGCGAAGCCCGCCTCCGCCAAGCCCTCCACGGGTCCGGCGACCGTCGCGACCGCCCAGCGTCTCGTCATCACCTCGGGCCCGAAGGCGGGGCTCGAACTCCCCCTCGGCAACGACACCCTCACGATCGGCCGCTCGAGCGAGTCCGCCCTCGTGATCCGTGACGACTACACGTCCAGCCACCACGCCCGCCTGATCCTGCGCGGCGACGCGTGGGCGGTGCAGGACCTCGACTCCACCAACGGCACGTTCGTCGCGGGCCAGCGCGTCGGCAACTCCCCCGTCTCGCTGTCGCTCGGCACCCCCATCAAGGTGGGCGCCACGACCTTCGAGCTGCGAGCCTGACGCCGGCATGGTCTTCGAGGGCTCGAGCGCCGCGATCTCCCATACGGGCAAGATCCGCTCCAACAATCAGGACTCCGGGTACTCCGGAGCCAACCTGTTCGTCGTCGCCGACGGCATGGGCGGTCACGCCGGCGGTGACGTCGCATCGAGCCTCGCGATCCAGCGCCTCGAACCGCTCGATCAGGCGTACGCCTCGACAGACGACGCGCAGGCATCGCTGCAGGCCGCGGCGACGACCGCGGCGGGCGATCTCATCCGCGCCGCGAAGGACCGCCCCGAGCTCGCGGGCCTGGGCACCACGGTCAGCGCGATCATCATGGTCGACGAGTACGCGGTCATCGGCCACATCGGCGACTCGCGCATCTACCTGTACCGCGACGACGCCCTGACGCAGATCACGGCCGACCACACCTTCGTGCAGCGGCTCGTGGACTCGGGCCGCATCACGCCCGAGGAGGCGCGCTACCACCCGCGTCGCTCGGTGCTCATGCGCGTGCTCAGCGACATGGACTCCGACCCCGAGCTCGACATGTTCGTCATGCCGACGCAGCCGGGCGATCGCTGGCTGCTCTGCTCCGACGGCCTCTCGGGGGTCGTCGACGAGAACCGCATCCTCAAGGCGATGCGCCTGGGCCTCGCGCCGGGGCGCACGGCCGACAACCTCCTCAAGCAGGCCCTCGACGGCGGCGCCCCCGACAACGTCACGATCGTGATCGTCGACGTCGGCGGACAGCATCCGCTCTCCTCCGGAACGCCCACGATCGTCGGCGCGGCCTCGAACCCCTCGGGCATCATCGTGCCGCCCGTGCGCGCCCCGCGCGGCAACTGGCTGCACCCGGTGCGCCAGGCGGCCAACGATCCCAGCCACTTCGAACCGGCCGCCGAGTACCTCGAAGAGCTCATCGAGGAGGATCGTCGGCGCGCGACCCGTCGCCGCGTCGGCTGGATCGCCGCGATGCTCCTGGTGCTCGCGATGCTCGGCTTCGCCGCGTTCGCGGCCTACAGCTGGACGCAGACCCGCTACTTCATCGGCGCCGACGACGACAGCGTGGTGATCTTCCAGGGCGTGCAGCAGAACATCGGCCCGATCACCCTGTCGACGCCCGTCGAAGACACCGACATCCTGCTCGCGAACCTGCCGGAGTACCAGCGCGCGTCGGTCGAGCGCACGATCACCGCCCGCTCGCTGTCGGATGCCATGGCCATCGTCGACCGTCTGCGGGCGGGTGCCGATGCCAACGCGCTTCCGACCCCGCTCCCCACACCGACGCCGACGCCTTCCGAGACTCCCGCCGAGGACGGAGGTGACGGATGAGCACCGACGTCTCCGCCGACACCGCGGTCCTCAAGGCGCTCAAGCGCATCCGCACCCCGCAGAAGCAGCGCAACCGCGAGTTCTGGCTGCTCCTGTTCGCCGTGCTGATCGCGGGCTCCGCGCTCACTCTCGTGCAGCTCGGCGCCCTCGGCACCGTCGACCCCGTCATCCTCGCGATCGGCGGCGGCCTGGCCGTGCTCGCCTTCGCCCTGCACATCGTGCTGCGGGTCGTGGCGTCGGATGCCGATCCCTTCGTCGTCCCGATCGCGACTCTGCTCACGGGCCTCGGCATCGCGATGATCTACCGGATCGACATCGCCAAGTCGTTCACCGGGTGGGATGCCTATTCGACGAAGCAGCTCGCCTGGACCGGCATCTCGTTGGCGGGCGCGATCGCCGCGGTGATCCTGCTGCGCAACTACCGCGTCCTCTTCCGCTACACGTACATCTTCGGCTTCGCGGGCATCGTGTTCCTGCTGCTGCCGTTCGTGCCCGGCCTGCGCATCCCCGACGCGAATGCGGCCGTGTGGGTGTCGCTCGGCGGGGCGTTCGCCTTCCAGCCGGGTGAGATCGCGAAGATCTGCCTCGCGATCTTCTTCGCGGGCTACCTCGTGCGCACGCGTGAGAGCCTCACCTCGGTCGGCACGCGCTTCCTCGGCATGACCTGGCCGCGCATGCGCGAACTGGGTCCGGTGCTGGTGGTGTGGCTGATCTCGCTCGGCATCATCGTGCTGCAGCGCGATCTCGGTACCGGAACCCTGATCTTCGGCATGTTCGTGGCGATGCTGTACGTCGCCACCGGCAAGACCAGCTGGGTCGTCATCGGCCTCGGGCTCGTGGCGGCGGGCGTCGCGCTCGCGACCCAGATCCTCAGCTACGTGCGCGGGCGCTTCATCAACTGGCTGTTCCTGTTCGACCCGAACCAGGTCGACCCCGAACGTGCCGGCTACCAGCCCATGCAGGGGCTCTTCGGTCTCGCGCACGGCGGGATGCTCGGTACCGGTTGGGGCCAGGGCCGCCCATGGGTCACTCCCCTGGCCCACAGCGACTACATCATCACCAGCCTCGGTGAGGAGATCGGCCTGATCGGCCTTTTCGCGATCCTCTGCCTGTACATGGTGTTCGTCAGTCGCGGGGTGCGCATCGGTCTCGCCGGTCAGGACGACTTCGGCAAGCTGCTCGCGATCGGGTTCTCGTTCACGATCGCCCTCCAGGTCTTCATCATGGTCGGCGGTGTCACCCGCCTCATCCCGCTGACGGGTCTGACCACGCCGTTCCTCGCCGCGGGCGGTTCGTCGCTCGTCGCCAACTGGCTCATCGTGGCACTGCTGCTGCGCATCTCCGACGGCGTACGCCGCCAACCGAGGGTGGTGATCGGATGACCCGTGAGTTGCGTCGCCTGAGCATCGTGATGCTCTTCATGTTCATCGCGCTGTTCGCCGCCACCAGCTGGATCCAGGTCGTCGACGCCGATGCGCTGGCCCAGAACGACAACAACCAGCGCACGCGCCTCGACAGCTATGAGATCCAGCGCGGCTCGATCATCATCGACGGTACGAACGTCGCCACCTCCGTGCCGTCCGACGATCGCTATCAGTTCCAGCGCGTGTATGCCGACGCCGGCATGTGGGCGCCCGTCACCGGATACTTCAACGCCGCCCTCGATTCCCGCACCGGCATCGAGCAGGCGATGAACGCCGATCTCTCGGGAACCGGATCGAGCGCATTCTTCTCCGAGATCGAGCGCATCCTCTCCGGGCAGCCGCAGACCGGCTTCAGCGTCGAGCTCTCGCTCGATGCCGCGGCCCAGAAGGCCGCCTACGATGCGCTCGGCGGGCTGCAGGGCGCGGTCGTCGCGATCGAACCCAGCACGGGCCGCATTCTGGCGATGGTCTCGACGCCCGGTTTCGACACGAACCTGCTCGCCACGCACGATGCGGATGCCGCGAACGCGACGTACGACCAGCTGGTGCAGGATCCGCTCAAGCCGCTCTCCAACCGCGCGATCGCCGGCGACCTCAACCCGCCGGGCTCGACGTTCAAGCTCGTCGTTGCGGCAGCCGCCTACGCGAGCGGTGACTTCACGCCCGACTCCACGCTCCCGAACCCCGCGTCGTACACGCTTCCCGGGTCGAGCAACCGCGTCTCGAACGCATGGGGAGGCACCTGCGGCGGCGGTGAGACCGTCACGATCGCCGAGGCGATCCGCCTGAGCTGCAACATCCCCATGGCCGAGCTCGCGGTGAAGCTCGGAGACGACGCGATCCGCGAGATGGCGGAGAAGTTCGGCTACAACCAGAGCTTCGAGACGCCGCTCGTCTCGACCGCCTCGAGCTACCCGCGCGCGCTCGACGACGCGCAGACGGCCCTCTCCGGATTCGGACAGGGACAGGTCACGGCGACGCCGTTGCAGGTCGCGATGATCTCGGCCGGAATCGCGAACGACGGCCTGGTGATGAACCCGCGGATGGTCGATCAGGTGATCGGCAACGACCTCTCGGTCGTGCGTTCCTACGACGACACCGAGTTCGGCCGTGCGCTCGAGCCCGACATCGCCGACGAGGTGACGGATGCCATGGTCGCGAGCGTCTCAACGGGCGCTGCGCAGGGTGCAAGAATAGACGGGATCGACGTGGCCGGTAAGACCGGCACCGCTGAGAACGGAAACAAGCCGCACACGTTGTGGTTCACCGGCTTCGCGCCGGCGGACGACCCCGCTGTGGCGGTGGCAGTCGTCGTCGAAGACGGCGGAGGACAGGGTCAATCCGGATCCGGCGACACGATCGCCGCTCCGATTGCGAAGAAGGTCATAGAGGCGGTGCTGGGCAGATGAGACCGACGCAGGGTGTGTCGTTCGGTGGTCGTTACGAGCTGCAGTCGCGTATCGCGATCGGTGGCATGGGTGAGGTCTGGGAGGCGACGGATCACGTCATCGGACGTACCGTCGCGATCAAGATCCTCAAGGACGAGTACATGGGCGACCCCGGGTTCCTCGAGCGCTTCCGCGCCGAGGCCCGTCACGCCGCACTCGTCAACCATGAGGGCATCGCGAGCGTGTTCGACTACGGCGAGGAGAACGGCAGCGCCTATCTCGTCATGGAGCTCGTGCCCGGCGAGGCGCTGTCGACCGTGCTCGAGCGCGACGGCGCGCTGAGCGCCGACAAGACTCTCGACATCGTCGCCCAGACGGCATCCGCTCTGCAGGCCGCGCACGCGGCGGGTCTCGTCCACCGCGACATCAAGCCGGGAAACCTGCTGATCACGCCCGACGGCCGCGTCAAGATCACCGACTTCGGTATCGCGCGCATCGCCGACCAGGTGCCGCTCACGGCCACCGGTCAGGTCATGGGAACCGTGCAGTACCTGTCGCCCGAGCAGGCCTCGGGTCACCCGGCCTCCCCCGCGACCGACACCTACTCGCTCGGCATCGTCGCCTACGAATGCCTTGCCGGGAAGCGCCCCTTCACGGGCGAGTCGCAGGTGGCGATCGCGATGGCGCAGATCAACGAGCAGCCGCCGCCGCTGCCGCCGACCGTGCCGATCCCCGTGCAGAACCTCGTGATGGCGATGATCGCGAAGAAGCCGAGCGACCGTCCGTCGTCGTCGGCCACCGTCGCACGCGCCGCCCAGGCGCTGCGCCGCGGCGACCTGAACTCCGCGGCGATCGCCGTGCCCGCCATAGCGACGGGCGGCGTCGCCGACGACGCGACGCGCATCCTCACCGCGAGTGGCGACGACGGGGCTACCCGCGTGCTGCCGACCACGGCGCAGCTCCCCACCGGAGCCGGCGACGACGAGGCGACCGACGGCAAGAAGAAGAAGCGCAGCCCGTGGACGTGGCCGCTGGTCGCTCTGATCGCCCTGCTGGTGATCGTGCTCGGCGGAACCGTCTTCGCGCTCATGAACCAGGGCGACAGCGACGCCGACCCGACGCCGAGCACGTCGACCTCTCGCACCCCCACCCCGAAGCCCACTCCGACAGAGACGGAGACGCCCGCCCCGGAGCCGGTCGACGTCGATGCCCTGCAGTTGCCGGGTATGACGTGCGACGCGGCTCTCGCCGCCGCACGCGGTGCGGGCCTCGTCCCCAACTGCGTGACCGGAACGACCGTCGCCCCGTCCGCCGACCTCGTCGGCGCTGTCGAGCGCGTGGAGCCCCGTGGCTCGGTGGATGTGGGCAGTGACATCACGCTCTACCTCTACGCCGACCAGGCCGCGGTCGGAGCCCCGACCAACGCGCCGACGTTCTCGGGCACGTTCCTCGAGGGCGGCTCTGCGACGATCAACTGGACGGCGTTCTCCTGCCCGAACGGCACCGGAACCCTTTCCTCTTACGAGGTGACGATCACGAACGCATCCTTCGCGGGTCCCGGCCAGCCGGCCGTGACCACGAAGAGCTTCGGACCGAACGAGACCACGGCGGGAATCTCGATCAACACCGGCACGGCCGGGCAGGTCGTGACCGGCACCTACAAGGCGTTCTGCGGCGACCGCGAGTCCGGAAACTCCCCGCAGGGGCAGTCGACCGCCATCCAGGGAGCGGCCGTCGATCCGGGCAACGGCGACGACGGCGGAGACGGTGGGAACGGCGGGAACTCAGGCAACTGAGGGTAGCCTTTACTCCACCACACATCACGTCCAGTTGTCCCAGGGGGGTCATCCGTGTCCACAGAGCCACGCGTTCTCGCGGGTAGGTACCGCGTCGACGAGCTCATCGGGCACGGCGGCATGGCGAAGGTCTACCGCGGGTACGACCTGACCCTCGGGCGCGAGGTCGCGATCAAGATCCTCGATCCCGACCTGGCGCGCGACACCGCGTTCCGCACCCGGTTCCGGCTCGAGGCGCAGGCGGCGTCGCGCATGTCGCACCCCTCGATCGTGCGCGTCTTCGACGCGGGCGATTCGGCGGCGGACGCCTCGTCCGACGATCCGCCCTACATCGTGATGGAACTCGTCAAGGGGACGCTGCTCAAGGACATCATCGCGGCCGGCCCCGTGCCCCTCGACGACACGATCCGCTACGTCGACGGCATCCTCGAGGCGCTGAACTACTCGCACCGTGCCGGCGTCGTGCACCGCGACATCAAGCCGGGCAACGTCATGGTCACGCCCGACGGCAAGGTCAAGGTGATGGACTTCGGCATCGCCCGTGCCGTCTCGGACTCCTCGTCGACGGTCGCCGAGACCACGCAGATCATCGGAACGGCCGCGTACTTCTCCCCCGAGCAGGCCAAGGGCGAGCCCGTCGACGCGCGCGCCGACCTCTACTCCACCGGCGTGGTGCTCTACGAACTGCTCACCGGTCGTCAGCCCTTCCGCGGCGAATCGCCCGTGGCCGTCGCCTACCAGCACGTCAGCGAGACCCCGGTGCCGCCGACCGAGCTCAACGAGGACTCCCCGGGCGCCCTCGATCCGATCGTGCTGCGCGCTCTCGCCAAGGACCCGTACCAGCGGTACCCGGATGCCGCGCACTTCCGCTCGGCCCTCGACGCCGCGGTCGCGGGCGAGGCTCCGACGCGCAAGCAGCTGGGCGCACTCACGAGCGAGCTCTACGGTGCCAACCCGCGCCAGGCGCAGGAGACGGCTCGATCGCTGCGCCAGCTCAGCACCGACACGACGATGGCGCGCACGCAGTCCGGCCCGCCGGTGGCGTGGATCTGGGCCGGTGTGGCCCTTCTCGCCGTGCTCATCGCCTCGGTGCTGTTCTGGGTGGTCACAATGCGTCCCCCCGAGGTGCCGCAGACCGCTCGCGTGGTGCCCGACCTGGTCGACGTCGCCTCCGACCGCGCCCAGGCCGATCTCTCCGAACTCGATCTCGAGGCGAAACTGGTGCTCGAGACGAGCTCCGACATCGCCGAGGGCAACGTCACGCGCACCGATCCGCAGGCCGGTGTCGCCGTCGCGAAGGGCGACCTGGTCACCATCTACGTCTCGACGGGTCAGGAGACGGTCGCCGTCCCGGCCATCGAGGGCATGGCGCTCGATGCCGCCCGTCAGGCACTGGCGGATGCCGGACTCGAACTCGGCACGGTCATCCAGAGGAACGAACCCGAGATCGCGGGCGACACGGTCATCGAGTCGAGCCAGCCCGCCGACGCCGAGGTCGCGCCCGGAACCGTGGTCAACCTCGTCGTCGCGAGCGGCAAGATGGCTCTCTATAACCTCGCGGGCTTCACGGTCGACGCGGCGAAGCAGGAGCTCGAGAAAATCGGTCTCGTGCCCAGCCCGGTCGACCAAGGTGAGTGCGCGCCGAAAGAGGTCCCGAACACTGTGCTGTCGATGTCCGCGGCGCCCGGTGACGTGGCGATCGGGACAACCGTCGAGCTGCGCTTCTGCTCGACCGCCCCCGCAGGCTGACCCCGGCGGTCACACCAGGGCGGTGAGGCCCGCCGACCGCGCCACGGCATCCGTGTCGCCGGCGAGGGCGAGCCAGTTCGCCAGCAGGCGATAGCCGCTCTCGGTGAGCACGCTCTCGGGGTGGAACTGCACACCGACGATCGGAAGGTCGCGGTGCGCGATGCCCATGACGGTGCCGGACGCCGTGTGCGCGGTCACGCGCAGCGCCTTGGGCAGATCGGATGCCGCGACCCCGAGCGAGTGATACCGCCCGACGTCGAAGGGGGAGCGGATGCCGTCGAACAGCGCCGACCCGTCGTGCACGACCGCCGACACCATGCCGTGCATGAGCTCGGGCGCAGCGGTCACCGGGGCGCCGAAGGCCTCGCCGATCGCCTGGTGCCCGAGGCAGACGCCGAGCAGCGGCATCCGTCGTTCGGCCGCGAGTCGTACGGCATCCACCGACACTCCGGCGTCCGCCGGGGTGCCGGGGCCGGGGGAGAGGAGCAGGGCGTCGAACTCCGGAAGGAGCGCGTCGAGTTCGGCGGCGTCGACGGCGTCCGCCTCGATCATCGAGGTCTCGGCGCCGAGCTCGTGGAGGTAGCCGACCAGGGTGTGCACGAAGCTGTCGTGGTTGTCGACCACGAGCACCCGGGTCATTCGAGGTCGACCTCGCCGGGGTTGATGATGGGGCTGATCCACGGGAAGACGTACCAGAACAGCCCGTAGAGGATCGCGGCGACGGCGACGAGCACGATGAGCAGGCGGATCCACCAGGGGCCGGGCAGCAGGCGCCAGATTGCGGCGTACATGTTTCTCCTCGTGCCTCTAGATGGACGGTGCGGCCGGGGGCGGCGGCGGGTCGGTCAGTGCCGGGGGCGGACCCTCGGCACGGGGCTGGAAGCTCTCGAACACTCCGTAGGCGACGATGCGCTCAGCCAGCGAGTACAGGGGAGAGCACGCGGTGAGGGTGATGTAGCGCTCACCGGTCGCGACCTCGGGCATCTGCGGCACGTCGGCGAGCACGTCGGTCTGCGTCGGCTTGACGTACTCGAGGGTGCGGAAGCGGTAGGTGAACCAACCGTCCTTCGTCTCGACGACGATCGCGTCGCCGATCTGGAGCTTGTCGAGCTGGTTGAACGGCTTGCCCCAGGTCGTGCGGTGCCCGGCCATCGCGAAGTTGCCGACCTCGCCCGGCATCTTCGAGTTCGTGTAGACGCCGATGCCGAGGTTGTCGAGCGTGCGGGCACGCGTCGTGCCGCCGTAGATGCCGTAGTTGTAGTCGGCACCGAAACGCGGGATGTGCATCTGACCGAGCTGCTCGGTGTCGGCCGGTGCTGCGGGGATCACCGGCTCGTAATACGTCGAGCCGTCGTCGCCTTCGACGAGCGGGGGGAGCTCGGGCGTGGGACCTGCGGCCCACTCCGCCGAGACGGCCGCGCCCTCTTCGTTCTTCTGGGCGGCGATGATGATGTCGCCGATCCACATCTGCCACGCGACGAACAACAGAACGAGTACGCCGGCGGTGAGCAGGAGCTCCCCGAGAACGCTCGCGAACGTGGCGCGCGAACGTCGACGGGACCGTCGCGCGCGTCGCCCCCCAGGCACGACGGATGCAGTCATGGCGTGATCTTATCCCGTCGCGCTGTGGGTGCGCCGCGACCGTCGAGGAGCGCCCCGGCATCCGCACTCGGGATCATCACTCGATTTCGGTACAATGCTGGAATGGCACGAGACCGAAAGACCGAAGAACCCGCTGTCGAGCGCGCCGAAGGCGACGCCGCTCCCAACGCCGTGTGGTTCAAGCCGGTGATGATCGGCTTCATGCTGCTGGGCCTCGCGTGGATCCTCGTGTTCTACATCTCGGGCCAGCAGTTCCCGATCCCGGGCCTCGGCAACTGGAACCTCGGCATCGGCCTGGGCATCGCGCTGATCGGTTTCCTCATGACCACGCGCTGGCGCTGAGTTCAGCACCCACGACTTCCGAAGGCCCCTCGCTCCGGCGAGGGGCCTTCGTCGTTCCGGGCGGGGCTGTATCCCCAGGAACTCACAAGCCGCCCACAGAGTTATCCACAGGTCTATCCACACCTGGGGAGAATTACACCGGTGTTATTCACAGGTGTTAACAGAGTTGTTAACAACCCCTCATCAGGCCAGAATGATCAGCGGTGGAACGACGAAGACCACGACGAGCAGCACGACCGTCAGCGCCGCCAGAGCGACGATCTGCCAGATCCGCTGCTCTCGCCGCTTCGTCTTGACGATGATGTAGGCCACGAGCGCGCCCACGACGAGTCCGCCGAGATGGGCCTGCCACGAGATGCGCCCGCCGCCGAAGAAGAGTCCATAGACGAAATTGATGCCCAGGATCACCAGGAGTCCGGTGACATTGGCTCCGATGTGGCGGCCGATGATGAGCAGAGCCGCCATCATGCCGAAGATCGCACCGGATGCTCCGACCGTCGGCTGACTCGGGTCGAGAAGGGCGACCATCACCGAGCCACCGAGACCACTGATCAGGTAGAGCGCGAGGAAGCGCACCCGCCCGAGCATGGGCTCGAGGCTCTGGCCGATCAACCACAGCGCGAGCATGTTGAGGGCGAGATGGATGAACCCGCCGTGCGCGAACACCGCCGTGAGCAGGCGCCAGGGCTGGAAAGGCGCTCCGGACAGATCGGGGTAGAGGTACGCCGCCGCGAACACCATCTGCTGCGTGAGCGCCTCGCCCACCCCGGGAATGAGCTGGATGAGACCGACCAACGAGGTCACCGCCAGGAGGGCGTACGTGACCAGAGGGCGTCCGCTGCGGGTGGTCCCCATGACGGCGGCCGTCGAACCGCCACCCCAGCGTCGCTCGGCGCGCTTCTGCGCGGGGGTGCGGTTCTTGCGCTCGGCCTTCATGCACTCGGGGCAGATCACCCCGACCGCGGCGGGCGTCTGGCATTCGCCGCAGATCGTGCGCAGGCAGCGCTGGCAGAGCACGAAGCTCTGCCGATCCGGATGCCGGTAACAGAAGTTGTCGCGATTGCTCGCGAACTCAGGCGTCGTCATCCGGATCGGCGATCGCTGTCGTCAGGCCGCGACGATGTCGATCGACTGGAGCACGACGGGCTCGATCGGGCGGTCGCCGGCAGCGGTGGGAACCGAGCCGATCTTGTCGACGACGGCCTTCGAGGCGTCATCGGCGACCTCGCCGAAGATCGTGTGCTTGCCCTTGAGCCACGGGGTCGGGTCGGTGGTGATGAAGAACTGCGAGCCGTTCGTGCCCTCGACCTCGCCCGTGATGGCGTTGCGGCGCAAGCCGGCGTTCGCCATCGCGAGGATGTACGGCTGGTCGAAGTTGAGCTCGGCGTTGATCTCGTCGTTGAAGTTGTAGCCCGGACCGCCGACGCCCTGACCGAGCGGGTCGCCGCCCTGGATCATGAAGTTCGGGATGATGCGGTGGAAGATGACGTCCTTGTAGAGGGGACCCTCGCCCGGCTTACCGGTCGCGGGGTTCGTCCACTCCTGGGTGCCGTCGGCGAGGCCGACGAAGTTCTTGACCGTCTTCGGGGCCTGGTCGCCGAAGAGGTTGATGACGATGTCACCGTGGTTGGTGTGCAGGGTTGCGACATGGGAAGCGTGAGGCATACGACCATTCTCGCAGAGCTTCCGGTGTGTTCGCCGGGTTCTCCTGCACATCTCGGGATAAGTCAAGGGGTGGGCGATTCCCTCCCCCCGTACAGACTTGTCTGGCAGGATGGGGAACCCGTACTCCACATCGACAGGAGAGCATCGTGAGCCTCAGCCGCAAGCGGAAGAAGCAACTGCGTCGTCTTCAGAAGGACGCGAACCAGCTCTGGGAGGCGCAGCAGGAGCTCGTCGGGCACGCTGCCGGCGTCGCCCGAGAGGCCAGCCACCAGCTCGGACACTCCTACCGGGAGCAGGTCGTGCCGGTCGTGCAGGACGCCTACAACCGTCGCGTCGCCCCCGTGGTCGACCGCGGCGTGAAGATCGGCAAGCACGTCGTCGACGACAAGGTCGTGCCGATCGTCGGAGGCGTCGTGGGCACGGCACTCAGCGCCTGGGACGTCGCCAACAACAAGCGTCACGGCATCGTCGCCCCGGTCTCGAAGAAGATCAAGAAGGCGCAGAAGGCCCACCAGAAGAAGCAGCAGCAGAGCTCGGGCCTCGGCTCGATCGTCGCGCTGATCCTCGGTGCCGCCGCAGCCGCCGCTGTGCTCTACGCCGCATGGACCGCTCTGCGTGCGGACGACGAGCTCTGGGTCGCCGACGACCCGCTCTCCGCGCCCGACGCGTGAGCGCCGAACACTCCACCGACCCGCACGCGCGGGTCACCGACGCCGCCGCCGCTCGCGGTCTCGACATCGAGATCCGCGAGCGGCCGGAGGCGCGGAGCCTCTTCGAGGCAGCCGAGCTCCTGGGGCTCGACCCGTCCGGCATCGTGAAGACCCTCGTGGTCAAGCGCGCCGACGACACCTATCTGTTCGCCCTGATCCCGGGTGGACGCTCGATCTCGTGGCCCAAGCTGCGCGCCGTCGTGGGCGTGAACAAGCTGCGGCTCCCCGAGGCCGACCTGGCACTCGCTGCCACCGGTTACGAACGGGGAACCATCGTGCCGATCGGCAGCACGACCGACTGGCCCGTCTTCGCCGACGAGTCGATCGTCGGACAGCGCATCGCCATGGGAGCGGGAGCGCACGGATACAGCCTGTTCGTCGACGCCGACGACCTCATCGCCGCCTACGGCGCCACCGTCGCCGACATCTCGGTTCCCGAGGAACCCCGGGCCTGAGCATCCGCTCGCTCGCGTGTCGCGGTCAGAAGATCCCGGCCATGCGCAGCGAGATGTCGACGAGCTTGACCCGCTGAAGCTCCGCGACCGCCGAGCGCGTGAACCATCCCGCCATGTCGGTCGACCCGTCGGTCTCGTAACGCAGCTTGCCGCCCGTCACGGTCGCCCGATAGACGATGCGGAGGGTGTGCAGCGGCTGATCGGCCTTGTGCACGCGCTGGCTCGCGGGAATGACCCGGGAGTGGATGCCGAGCAACTCGCCGACCTTCACGGTGTACCCGGTCTCCTCGCGGAGCTCGCGGCGCACGGCGTCTTCGGGAGACTCCCCGGCCTCGAGCCCTCCACCGGGCATCGTCCACGCGACGCGGCGGCCCTCGATCCAGCGCGCGAGGAGCAGGCGGTCGTCGTCGTCCGTGACGACCGCGTATGCCGCCACACGCAGGTCCATTCCCCCACACTAACCGGCGCTCACCGGGGGATCTCCGCGTATGACGGATGCCGCGGGCGATCGATCACGAATCGAGAAGCCACGCGGCCCCCGGCGTCCTTACGCTGAGATCACCGCACCGATGAGAGGAGTCGTCATGGCCGACGACAAGAAGACCGACACGAAGAACTTCACCGCCGAAGAACGCGAAGCCATGCAGGCCGCCGCCCAGGAGGCCAAGGCGAAGCGCTCCCGCGCGAAGAAGACGCCCGAGGAGCAGCGCGCGGCAGGGGAGGCCGACCTGCGGGAGGCGATCGCCAAGCTGCCCGACGAGAACGACAAGAAGCTCGCCACCGCGCTGCACGAACTCGTCATGGAGGTCGCGCCCGACCTCATGCCCCGCACGTATTACGGCATGCCCGGGTGGGGGAAGGACGGCAAGGTGCTGTGCTTCTTCCAGCCCGCGAGCAAGTTCAAGGTGCGTTACGGCACGTTCGGCTTCGAGCCCATCTCGAACCTCGACGAGGGCACGATGTGGCCGACCGCCTATGCTCTGCTCGAACTCACCCCGGCGAACCGCACGCTGCTCACCGAGCGCATCCGTCTCGCCATCAGCTGAGGCCCGCGGCGGAGTAGCGTGGGCCGGGTGAGCACTCCGCCCTTCTCCTCCTCCGTATACTCCGCCCGTCTCGAGCGAGCATCCGCTCTCGCCGCCGAAGCGGGGCTCGACGCCGTCATCGTCGGCCCCGGTCCCGACCTGCAGTACCTGATCGGGGTAGAGGGAGACACGATCGAGCGGTTGACCGCTCTCGTGATCGGGCCCGGTGTCGCGCCGACCGTGGTCGTGCCCCGCATGGAACTCGCGAAGGTGCGCAGCACGGCGGTCGGCACGCTCGGCCTCGCGGTGTCGGACTGGGTCGACGGCGAGAACCCGTACGACCTGGTCGCGGACGCCGTCGGATCGGTGGCGCGGGTCGGGGTGTCCGATGCCCTGCCCGCCCTGCACGTGATCCCGATCGGCGAGCGCCTGGGCGTGCGTCTCGAGCTCGCGACGCCCGTGCTGCGGGAGGGTCGCATGATCAAGGATGCCGCCGAAATCGCCGAGCTGCGTCGGGCGGGCGACGCGATCGACGCCGTGCACCGCCGCGTGCCCGAGTGGCTGCGCGCCGGTCGCACCGAACGCGAAGTCGCCGCCGACATCGCCCGGGCCATCGTCGCCGAGGGTCACGAGACCGTCGAATTCGTGATCGTCGGGTCGGGGCCGAACGGCGCGGACCCGCATCATGAGGTGTCGGATCGCGTGATCGAAGAGGGCGACATCGTGGTCGTCGACATCGGGGGAGCGGTGCCCAGCGGCTACAACTCCGACAGCACGCGCACCTATGCGGTTGGCGCCCCCGATCCGGAGGCGGCTGAGCGCATCGCCGTACTCGTGCGCGCGCAGCAGGCGGCAGTGGACGCCGCACGGCCCGGGGTCACGGCATCCGAGGTCGACGCCGCCGCCCGGCAGGTGCTCGCGGATGCCGGGCTGGGCGAGGCCTTCCTGCACCGCACGGGTCACGGCATCGGCGTCTCCGTGCACGAGGAGCCCTACATCGCGCCCGGAAACGACCTGGTGCTGCGCGAGGGCATGGCCTTCAGCATCGAGCCCGGCATCTACTTCTCGGGGGAGTGGGGCGCCCGCATCGAGGACATCGTCGTGCTCACCGCCGACGGCTGCGAGCGCCTCAACACCTCCGAGCATTCCCTGCGCTCGGTCTGAGCGCTCGCGCGGGGTGGGGGCGCTGGGACGGGAGAAATCAACTGGCGAGTGGGTGCCAGTGGCGTTCGGTCAGCGTCGCGAGATCGACCCAGGTGCCGTCGATGATCGGGGCATCCGGAGACGCCCACACGCCGAAGTGGGCGCGCGGAGTCGGCCAGGGGTAGTCGTCCACCGGACGCTCGACGACGTTGCGCACGGCACCGACGAACGCGAGATCGGCACCGAGACCCGCCACCTCCGCGGCGAGCGCGCGGATCGCGACCGATCCGTCGAGATCGTTCGCAGCCGTCAGTCCCGTCGGGAGGTCGAGCTTTCCCGTCTCCGCCCGGGGGACGCAGAACACCTCGTCACCGCGGCGAAGGAGCAGCCTCACCATCGACATCGGGCTCGACGGACTGTCCCGCCGCACGACTTCGGCCCGGCCACCCGGCGGGAGCCACGGGGCATCCGACGTCACGCGGACGACGATCTCGTGCTCGGCATCCATCCCGTGAGCGTATCGGGCGGTCACGTGGTGGGACGCTTCGACAGGCTCAGCGACCCAGCGGACGTGCCCTGACCCAGCGGACGTGCCCTGACCGCAGGAACTGGGTCCCTGAGCCTGTCGAAGGGCCCGCCACGAGAAAGGCGAAGCCGCCCTCCCCCGGGGGCGGGGAGGGCGGCTTCTGTGGGGAGTGGAGCGGGGGTTAGGACTCCACGCGGCGTCGGCGCAGCACCAGCACGCCACCGGCGGCGAGCAGGAGCAGCAGCACCGCGATCGCGGCGATCGGGACGGTTCCGCCGGTTCCGGCGAGCCCGTCGCCGCCACCACCGCCACCGACCGGTGCGGCAGTGATCGTGAGAGCGCCTTCCGCGGTCAGACCGGAATCTGCTCCGACGGCGATCAGCGTGTGGGCGCCGACCTCCGCGTTCGTCGGGATCGTCACCTGGAGTCGGAATGCTCCGGACTCGTCGGCGACGGCATCCGTCAGGTGGATCGGCTCGGAGTGCAGCGTCAGCGACACGACCTCGCCCGAGGCGAACCCGCGACCGGTCACCTGCACCGTGCCACCCTGCTGAACGGTCGACGCTCCGATCACGAGCTCGGCCTCGAGCACCGGGGTGTCGCGCACGTCGATCGTGAGAGGCGCCGACTCCGAGGCGCGGAACGCCGTGTCGTCGGCCGGCACGAACCGGGCGATGTAGGTGTGCGCACCCGAGGTCGCGATGGTGACGTCGGCCGTGGCCGTGCCACCGGTGACCTCCGCCGAGCCGACGATCTCGTCGCCCTCGAAGAAGTCGACCTTGCCGGCGGCGCCCGCGGGCTTCACCGTCGCGATCAGCGGGATCGACTCGCCCGCGACCGGGTCGTCCGATCCGGCCGACAGCGAGACCGACGTGTTGCGCGGGGCCGTCGGGTCGACGGCCACCTGGACCGCTCCACGAGCCTCGACCTTCGAGACGTCGCCGAGCGCCACCACCGGGTGCGCGCCGTCGATGGCATCCACCGGAACCGTGATCTCGGCACTGATCGCACCGTTCCCATCGGCCTTCACGACCACCGGGGTCTCCGAGTCGATGCGCACCGACACGTTCTCTCCGGCGGCGAAGCCCGAACCCGTGATGGTCACCCGGTCTCCCGGGGCGACCGTGCCCTCGGGCACCTGGATCTCGGGGGCGTACTCGGGCTCGGGGTCGACGACCCCGATCTCGAGCTGCGCATCCGCCGACCGCACGCCGTCGTCGGCCGTGACCGTCACCGTGTAGGTGCCGGCGGTGGCGTAGGTGTGCGTTCCCGTGACCGCGCCGTCGGCGATCGTCACTTCGGCGACAGGAGTTCCGTCACCCCAGTTGACGAGTGCCGACGTCTCGCCCTGACCACCGGCGATCGTCGCGAGCGTCGCGTCGAACTCCTCGCCCGCGATCTGACCGTCGACCGTTCCGGCCGTGACGCTCAGGGGAGCGGCTGCCGTGCGGTCGCCGTCCGAGGCGAGAGCGAAGATGTGCACGCGTCCGTCGTTGAGCGAACCCGCCTCCTTCGGCATCGTGAGCGACTCGACGACCTTCGGCGCACCGTCTCCATCGACCGCCAGCGGGATGCCGGCGGTGGCGTAGATGGCGGTGTTCTTCACCGAACCCTCGGGACCCGTGCCCGAGAGGCGGCCCTCCGAGATCGTCAGCACCGTGTTGCCCTTGTAGGGGTTGCCGGATGCGCCGACCCAGTCGCCCAGGCTGATCGTCACCTGCTGCGTCGTGCCGTCGGTGAAGTGCAGCGTCGCGACCGAGTCGCGGTTGCTCTCGGTGGCGGTTCCGATGAACGCGATCTGCGTGGCACCGGTGCCGAGCGACACCTTGACCGTCTGACCCTCGCCCGTGATGTTGTCGGGCTGGCCGGCCGGGATCGCCGGCAGGTCGTAGGTCAGCGTCGTGTTCGGGACGGTCAGGGTCTGACCCTGCACGAAGCCGTCGGCGTTGATCTTGTCGCGGAAGTACCCGTGGCCCTGCGAGTCGCAGTTCGCGGCCGTGACGCCCAGATCACCGATGCAGACGTTGTTGAAGGCGCCGACCAGCGTCTCATCGCGGAACGCGGTCACCATCGCCGTGGTCTGGGCCACCGCTCCGGCCGAGTCCCGCACCGTGATCGCTGCCGAGTACGTGCCCGGCTTCGTGAAGGTGTGCGGTGCGCTCACCTTCCAGCCACCCAGGTCGTCGCGCGTCAGCGTCACGTCGGTCACCGCGACGCCGTCGCCGTAGTCGACCGTGACGGTGTAGCCGGAGGCATCCGTCTCGGTCCCGACGATGGTGGCGAGGGTTCCCGTGAACTCGGTGTCGACCGCGACCCGCTGCGGCGATCCGGCCGAGATGGCGAGACCGTCGGCGGCGGATGCCGAGGCGAACAGTTCGACCTCCGAGAGCGCGAGCGTCGCGGCATCCGTCTTCAGCGTCAGCTTCACGCTCGTGAAGCCGTCCTGGTTCGCGGTCGTGAACGGTCGCGTCTGCGTGTCCCAGGTGAAGGACTGCGCCGTGCGGCTGTCGATCTCGGTCCAGGTGGTGCCGTCGACCGAGCCCTCGAGCGTCCAGCTCGACGGCGCGTTCGCCCTGTTCGCACTCGTGAGTGTGTACTGGCCGATCGAGACCGGACCGGACTGAGACGTCCAGACGAGTTCGGCGGTGTCGCCCGTGAACGCCACGTTGGAGCTCATGTTGTCATCGACGAGCGACCCGACGGGGGTTCCGTCGGTGGCCGTCAGCACGCCGCGTCCGGCCTTCGTCGCGTCGACCAGGGTCGCGGGCACGTCGAGCTCCTCACCGAGGTCCTTCGCACCCCACGCCGAGGGCGTGTCGCTCATCGTGAAGTCGAGCGTTCCGCCCGCGCGGACGAGGTCTCCGTCGAAGGTGGTCTCGGTGATCGGGGTGCCGTTGATGCTGGCGCCCGCCACGTAGTCCTTGCCCGCGGACGCCCCGGGGGCGTTGATGACGAGCTTCTTGCCGCCGATGTTCAGTGTCGCGCTGTCGAATAGCGGCGTACCGATCGTGTAGTCGCCGGAGCCGACCTCGAGCGGGTAGAAGCCGAGCGCCGAGAAGACGTACCAGGCCGAGAACTCGCCGTTGTCCTCATCGCCCGGGTAGCCCTGGCCGATGTCGTCGCCGATGAAGAGGCGGTCCTGGATGTCGCGGATCAGCTCCTGCGCACCCGAGGGGTCGCCCGCCTCGGCGAGCACGTAGGGGATGTGGTGCGCGATCTGGTTCGACATGCCGAGCATGCCCAGTCGCACGTCACGCGCCTCGCGCGCCTCGTGGATGCCGGAGTAGTCGGCCTTCTCGCGCACGGTGAGGAAGTCGTGCATCACGTCGACCAGGCCCTGGCGTCCGCCGTAGAGCGCGGCCAGGCCGTCGACGTCGTGCGGCGCGTGGAAGCCGAAGGTCCAAGCGCTCGCCTCGGTGAAGGCACCGCCCCACGCCTTCTTGTCGAAGTCGGCGCCCGAGGTCCACGAGCCGTCGGCGTTGCGCGAGGTGAACGTGCCCGCCTCCGGGTTGAACATCTCGCCGTAGTGCTCGGCGCGCGCCTCGAAGTACGTCGCCTCCTCCTTTAGCTGAGCGACGCGGTCGGCGGGGGTGTTCGGGTCCTCCGACAGGGCCTTCGCCATCTCGGCGATACCGAAGTCGTTGATGTAGCCCTCGAGACCCCACGACGCGCTCTCGTGGGTGGTGGCCTCGGTGTAGCCGAGGAAGATCGACTGCCCGAGTCCCTTGCGGCCGACGGCGTTGGATGCCGGCAGCACGGTCGCGTTCTTCACCGCGGCGTCATAGGCCTCGAGTGCCGTGTCGGTCGAGAGGGCGCCTGCGAGGTACGCCTCGGCGAACGCGACGTCGGAGCTCGTGCCGGTCATCAGGTCGGCGTAGCCGGGAGACGACCAACGTGCGATCCATCCGCTGTCGCGGTACTGCTGCACGAAGCCGTCGACGAGTTCTTCGGTCACGTCGGGGTAGAGCATCGAGTACAGCGGCCAGGCGGTGCGGTACGTGTCCCAGAAGCCGTTGTTGACGTAGATCTTGCCGTCGACGATCTTGGCGTTGGTCTGGGTGTCGCTCGCCGAGCCGGTCGTGCCGGCCACGGGGCTCGCGTACTTGTAGACCGGGTCCGCCTCGGTGCCCGTGTTCTCGAACTGCGAGTTCGGGTACAGGTTGAGCCGGTACAGGCTCGAGTAGAGCGTGATGAGCTGCGTGTCGGTCGCGCCCTGCACGTCGTCGACGACCGAGAGGCGCTCGTTCCAGGCATCCTTCACCGCGGCGTGGGCGTCGTCGAACGAGACGTCCTTCAGTTCGAAGTCGTGGTTCTTCTTCGCCTGGTCCTGCGAGATGAACGACGACGAGATGCGCAGCTCGACCGAGCGGTCACCGGTCGTGTCGAACGAGGCGAAGCGCGCGGTGCCGTTGCGGTCGCCGACGGTCGTCGGGCCGGCCGTCGCGGGTGCGCGGTCGAAGGTGCCGTAGACGAACATGCGGGTGCGTCCGGGCCAGCCGGAACCTCCGTCGACCCAGCCGCTGACCGTGTCGCCCGAGATCGAGAGCTTCGACGAGTTCACGAGCTGATCGATGAGGATCGAGCTCGCGTCGCCGGCGAACTCGAAGCGGTAGATCGCACCGTGGTCGGTGGCGGTCACCTCGGTGCGGATGCCGTTGTCGAAGGTGACGTCGTAGATGTCGGGCCGCGCGATCTCGTTCTCGTGCGTGAACGTGAGCTTGCGGTCGTTCAGGTTCGAGGTCGGGTTGGCGTTCGCGGCGGGGAGCACGGCGAGCTGGTTGCGGTCGCCCATCCAGATGCTCGGCTGGTGCGAGAAACCGATGCCGTTGAGTCCGGGCTTGTTCTGCGCGTTGTTGGCGCGCTGGTACTGGTAGATCGTTCCGGTGTTGTCCGCGTTCGTCATCGGGGTGATGAAGTTGAAGCCGTTGGGCCAAGCCGTCGCGGGCAGGTTGTTGCCGCGGGAGAAGCCACCGGTCGAGTTCGTGCCGCGGCGGGTGTCGACGTACGACACGAGTCCGTCGGAGTCATCGAGCGGGGTCGCGGCGTCGATCTCGACGTCGTCGAGCCAGCCGGTGAACGCGGTGGCCGCGGTCGGCGCCTCGATGTTCTTCACGTCCGCGCCCGGGTGGGAGTACGTGAAGCGGATGTCTTCGACGGTGCGACCCTCGAAGGCTCCGAGGTCGACGGTGACCTTGTTCCACTGGTTGGGCCAGAGCCTGTTCGAGCGGCCCTGCTCGGTGGCGGTGACGGGGTAGCCGTACGAGTCGGTCACGCCGGGCGTCGCGGCGAGCGTGGTGCCGTCGTCGAAGGCGAGATCGACGGCCACGAAGGTGGCCGCGTACGTCTGCTCGCCGTCGAGCACGGGGAAGACGAGGTACGACAGCTGGCTGTCGCCGTCGACGATCACATCGACGTTCTCGTAGAGGGTGGTGGTCGACGATGCGGCGCCGGCGTCGAGGTGACGGCCCGAGTACTGCACGGCCTTGGTTCCGGTGAAGCCGACGCCGGTCTTGGCGGTGTCGGACGCCGTCGGACCGTTGCCGACGACGACACGCAGGTCGCTCGCGGTCGGGGCGCCGTCGCTCACCGCGATGGGCTCGAAGTCGGCGAGCTGGATGAGGTTGGTGGTGGGCGTGCGGTTCTCGGTGATGTCGAGACGGTAGTAGAGGAACGGCGCGCTCGGCGCAGCCAGTTCGAACGTGCGGGTCTGACCGCGCGCGGTGAACATCTCCCCGGTCCGCTCGTCGACCGGGGTCCAGTCCGTGCCGTTGTTCGAGCCCAGCACGCGGAAGTTCTTGGGGTCGCGCTCCTGCGCGTCGCCACCCGAGGTGAGCGTGTACTTCTGCAGCGGCTGCGCGGCGGTGAGCTGGTACTGCAGCCACCCCTTGTTGACGAAGGCGAGCCACTTGGTCGAGGCGTTGGCGTCGGCGGCGAACACGGCGGCTTCGTTCGGCGCGTTCTGCGCCGAGGCCGTGACACCGTTCGGCGCGATCGCGGGCAGCATGCTGCCGGGGGCGAAGCGGTCGCCGGTGATGTTGACGGCTTCACCGGTGCCCGCGAGTGCGGGCACCGCATCCGTCGATTCGAAGGACGACGAGAACGTCCCTCCTGCTGCAGCCGCCGCGGGGAGCGGCGTCAGCATGGCCAGGGTCACCGTCACGGCGGCGCCGGCGGCCGCCCAGATGCGACCTGCGGGTCGTGCGTTCCTCTTACGGGGAACAGTCATGGTTGCTCCTCAAACTCCACTGCGGTGTGTCGTTCGCCTGTCGCAGATACCGGGGGGCGGGCTGCGCGACGTTTATGACATCGCTGTCATAGATCGAGACACTAACACAGCGGATGCCGTGGGCGGAAGATGCATCCCCCATCGGATGACCCGTCATAATGAGCAGATCGCTCGAGGCGGTAGAGGAACAGATGACACCACACGAAGACGGGGCCGCACCCCGCCCCACGCTCGCGCAGGTCGCCGCACGCGCCGGCGTGAGCCTGAAGACGGCATCGCGTGCACTCGGAGGCGAGTCGTACGTCAGCGAGAAGACCCTCACGAGCGTGCTCGCCGCAGCCGCCGAGCTCGACTACCAGCGCAACGCTGCCGCGAGCCTCCTCGCCAGCGGTCGTCTCGCGGATTCGCTCGGACTCATCACCGGAGACTTCACCAACCCGTTCTACTCGGCTCTCGCCCAGGCCGTCGAAGACGAGATCCGCCCGCGCGGTATGCACCTGTCTGTGGCGAACTCCCGCGAGTCCGCCGAGCAGGAGAAGCGCGTCGCGCACGACCTCGCCGACCGGCAGACCAAGGCGGTCATCACGGTCTCGGCGATGACCGATCACGCCGACTACGCGACGCTGCAGGCCCGCGGCATCCCGGTCGTCTTCGTCGACCGGCCGGCCGAGAATCTCGCCGCCGACTCCGTCGTGTTCGACAACCGCGAGGGCGGGCGCCTCGTCGCCCAGCACCTGATCGATCGCGGACACCGGCGCATCGCGTTCATCGGCGACTACGCCTGGCTGCCCACCTACCGCGCCCGTCTCGCCGGCATGGGCGACGTGCTCGACGGGTCGCCGGTCGCCTGGCGCGAGCTGCTGCGCACCGACGCGCACGACGTCGCATCGTCGCGCGAGTGCGTGCGCGAACTGCTCGCCCTCGACGAACCTCCGACCGCGATCGTCGCCGGCAACAACCGCGTGCTGCTCGGCGTCATGGAGGAGATCGCGACGACGGATGCGCCGCCCGCCGTGATCGGCTTCGACGACCCGGAGTGGGCGACGGTGCTCGGGATCAGCGTCGTGACCGGCGACGTCGAAGAGCTCGGGCGGTCGGCCGCACGCCTGGCGCTCGCCCGCCTCGGCGACCGGACCCGTGAGCCCGAGAGCGTGGTGGTGCCGATGCGCCTGATCGAACGGACGTCGACCCGCTCACAGTGATCGTGAGGGGTCAAGACACGCCGCAGGCGTGCAGTCGCGTGCGGCGTGTTCTGACCCCTCAGCGTCGGGTTCAGACGAGCGCGGACGCCCGGCGAACCTCCTGCTCGCGCAGGGCGTTCTCGACCGCCTCGACGTCGCGCACCGCACCGCGGTCGGCCGAGGTCGCCATGGCCGCGTAGGCGCGCAGCGCCAGGGAGACGGGGCGCTGACGGTCGACGGGACGGTACCCACCGGCGTCCAACAGGCGCGCACGACGCTGCTCGAGTTCGGCCTCGCTGACCTCGAGGGTCATGCCGCGGGTGGGGATGTCGATCGAGATGATGTCGCCGTCCTCGACGAGCGCGATGACGCCGCCGGATGCCGCCTCGGGCGAGACGTGCCCGATCGACAGACCCGAGGTGCCGCCCGAGAAGCGGCCATCGGTGATCAGGGCGCACACCTTGCCCAGTCCGCGGCCCTTGAGGAACGACGTCGGGTGCAGCATCTCCTGCATGCCCGGGCCGCCCTTGGGACCCTCGTAGCGGATGACGACCACGTCGCCCGGCTGGATCTTCTTGCCGAGGATCTTCGCGACCGCCTCCTCCTGCGACTCGCACACCACCGCCGGGCCCGAGAAGACCAGGATCGACGGGTCGACGCCCGCGGTCTTCACCACGGCGCCGTCGACGGCCAGGTTGCCGCGCAGCACGGCCAGACCACCGTCGACCGAGTAGGCGTGGTCGACATCGCGGATGCATCCGTTCTCGCCGTCCTCGTCGAGAGCCGCCCAGCGCTCCGACTGCGAGAACGCGCTCGACGAGCGCACGCCACCGGGAGCCGCGAACCACAGATCCTTCGCGACGTCGGTCGCCTTTCCGCCACGGATGTCCCAGTCGTCGAGCCAGGCCGCGAACGACTCCGAGTGGATGGTGCTCACGTCTTCCTTCAGCAGACCGCCACGACGCAGCTCGCCGAGCACGGCGGGGATGCCGCCCGCGCGGTGCACGTCCTCCATGTAGTACATGCGGCCGTAGGCCGGGTTCGGGGCGATCTTGGCGAGGCAGGGCACGCGACGCGAGATCGCATCGATCTCGTCGAGGCCGAAGTCGATCCCGGCCTCGTGGGCGGCGGCGAGCAGGTGCAGGATCGTGTTCGTCGATCCGCCCATCGCGATGTCGAGCGCCATCGCGTTCTCGAACGCGGCGAAGCTCGCGACCTCGCGCGGCAGCACCGAACGGTCGTCCTCGTCGTAGAAGCGACGGGTGATCTGCACCGCGACCTCGCCGGCCTTCTCGTACAGCGCGCGACGAGCGGTATGGGTGGCGAGCACCGAACCGTTGCCCGGCAGGGCGAGGCCCAGCGCCTCGACGAGGCAGTTCATCGAATTGGCGGTGAACATGCCCGAGCACGATCCGCAGGTCGGGCAGGCGTTCTCCTCGATGCGCTGGATGTCGGCATCCGACACCGTGTCGTTCGCCGCCTCGGAGATCGCGTCGACCAGGTCGAGGGTGCGCACCGATCCGTCGACCAGCGTCGCGCGACCGGCCTCCATCGGACCGCCCGACACGAACACCGTGGGGATGTTCAGGCGCAGCGCGGCCATGAGCATGCCGGGGGTGATCTTGTCGCAGTTCGAGATGCACACGAGCGCGTCGGCCTGGTGCGCGTTGACCATGTACTCGACCGAGTCGGCGATCAGGTCGCGCGAGGGCAGCGAGTAGAGCATGCCGCCGTGACCCATGGCGATGCCATCGTCGACGGCGATCGTGTTGAACTCGCGGGGGATGCCGCCCGCCGCCGAGATCGCGTCGGAGACGATGCGTCCGACCGGCTGCAGGTGCGTGTGGCCGGGCACGAACTCGGTGAAGCTGTTCGCCACGGCGATCATCGGCTTGCCGAAGTCGGCGGCGTTGACGCCGGCGGCGCGGAAGAGGGCGCGGGCTCCGGCGGCGTTGCGGCCATGCGTGACGGTGCGGGAACGAAGAGGGGTGGGCATGGTTCCACTTTCGTGGGACGGGACGGATGCCGGAAGACGGCGCTGACACTAGTAGTGAGAGCACTAGGTTTGTTCTGTGGCCGTGGACGAGGAGCAGCGCAGAGAACTGGGCGCGTTCCTCCGTGCCCGGCGCGAGCAGCTCGACCGCGGCGCCTACGGCCTGCCGCCCGCGGGGCGCGGCCGCACGATCGGTCTGCGCCGTGAGGAGATCTCGTACCTCTCGGGCGTCAGCGTCACCTGGTACACCTGGCTCGAGCAGGGGCGTGACATCAATCCCTCGCGGCAGGTGCTGGATGCCGTCGCCACGGCGCTGCACCTGACCGTGGCCGAGCACGACTACGCGCTGCGCCTGGCCGGGTTCGCACCCGCACGGCCCGGCACGGGTGAGGCGGTCGAGACCGCACCGGCCCACGTTCAGCGCTTCCTCGATGCGCTGGAGGAGCACCCGGCCTACGCACTCGCGCCCGACTGGGGCGTCGCCGGGTGGAACGCCGCTTACGAGGCGCTCTATCCGAACGTCGCCACCACACCGCCCGAGAAGCGCAACCTGCTCTGGCTGATCTTCACCGACCCCGCCGTGCGCGACCTGCTCGACGACTGGGACGACACCAGCCGCCGCTTCCTCGCCGAGTTCCGCGCCGAGGCGGGGCCGCGACTCGGTGACCCGCGCTATCGCGACCTCGTCGGGCGGCTGATGGAGGCGAGCCCGGAGTTCCGCGAACGCTGGGAGAGCCACGACGTGCGGGGGTTCGAATCGCGCGAACGCGTGTTCCGGCATCCGTCACTGGGCAGGCTCGTGTTCGAGCATCACCAGCTGCGGCCGTCCGACCAGACCGACATCCAGCTGGTCGTCTACACCCCGGCGGATGCCGCCGCCCGCGCGAGGTTCTTCCGCCGGAGGGACTGAGTTCCTATCGGTGAGGAGTCAAGACACGCCGTGCCGAGCCGCACGCTCGGGGCGTGTCTTGACCCCTCACGATCAGGAGTCGACGGGCTTGCCCAGCAACCCGTGCTTCTCCTCGATCTCGACCTGCTCGTAGAGGCCGGCATAGTTCTCGCGGTGGTCGGGGTCGTCGGTGAGGTTCTCGCGGATGTGCATCTCCCACACCACGTTCTCGAACTCCGTCTCGAGCATCTCCCGCACGCGGCGGTGCAGTTCGTCGAAGACCTCGGGCGGGGCGAGGAATCCGATCGAGAGCTCGGCCAGGTCGAAGGTGCTCGCGTCGGTCAGGTCGCTGTTCTCGGTCATGCGCGCCAGGCTAGTCGCGGTACCTGCGTGTCGTCCTCGCGAGAGGTCAGAACACGCCGTGCCCGAGCGGACGATGACGGCGTGTCTTGACCCCTCAGGCGCTGTGCACGGCTTCGCACCCGCGCGTCAAGTCCCTTCATCTCCGAGGGAACCGCGCGCAGAGTGACTCCATGTCCACCTCCACCGACCACCGCACCGAGCCCGAGCGCACGCCGGACGGCCACCACTTCGTGATCGACGGACGGCGTTGGCGGGCGACGGATCCGTCGATCCCCGACTCGTTCCGGCAGGAGCTGGTCGACGAACTGATGGCCGCACGCCGCGCCGTCAAGGACGGGGAGACGGATGCTCGGGGGCGCGTCCAGGACGCGAAGGTCGCTCTCGGAGAGCGCGGACACCCGTGGTGGGAGCAGCGAACCGGCAGCGGGTTCGACGAGAGGATCGCCGCCGCCATCCGCACTCTCACGCGCCGACGGGAGGGTTCGTCGATCTGCCCGAGCGACGTCGCCCGCACCGTGGGTGGCGACACGTGGCGCGATTCGATGGACGACGTGCGCCGGATCGCCGGAGCCCTCGCCGCGCAGGGCGACGTCGTCGTCACGCAGAAGGGCGAGCCCGTGCGCATCGATCACGTACGCGGACCGGTGCGGATCAGCGCCATCCGCTGAGAAGTGCGCGGGACGGTCACTCGACCCGCTGGAGGGCGACGGCGTAGACGGTGGGAGCTCCGTCGAGATCGAGCATCACGCTCATCCCGGTGCCGGTGGTGGTGAGGTCGAAGGCGATGGTGGCGTTCGTGCACTCGATCGGTTCGGTGCTCGGGTCGCTGTCGAGTTCGCCCGCCTGGAGGGTGATGGTGCCGTCGCCGCGGCAGGCGATCTGCCCCTGGTACGTGCCGGCGGGCACCGACGAGAAGCTCGTCAGGTGGTGCGCGGAGGTGTGCTCACTCAGCCAGCCCGAGAACGTACCGGTGCCCTGGGCGTCGTCGGCCCAGGTGATGGCGGTGTTCGCCCAGTCCTTGATGTCGTCGACGGGAATCGGCAGCAGGGCCGCGTCGGTGTCGGCATCCGCGGTCGGAGTGGGCGTCGGGGTCGGGGCGGCCGAAGCGGATGCCGAGGGCGCAGGCGTCCCGGCATCCGTCGGCGCACCCGTGCACCCGGTGAAGGCGATGCCGACCGTCAGCAACGCACCGATGGTGAGTCCTCGTCTGATGTCCATGCGTCCCACGCTACGGAGATCGACCCACGGGATCGAGTCGATCGCCCGCACTCGGAGGAGGTACGGAGGTTCGCTCCGACGCTCAGGTTGGGGGCGGAGGCGGGAACAGCGGCGATGGAATATCGGTGCTCTCAGAATCCGGCAGCAGACGCCCGAAGAGTTCTTAACAGAGTTGTTAACACCTGTGGAAACGAGAAGGCCCCGCACTCGGCGGGGCCTTCTCGAACTGTCTCAACACAGTGTGGAGCCTAGGAGATTCGAACTCCTGACATCCTGCTTGCAAAGCAGGCGCTCTACCAACTGAGCTAAGGCCCCGAGGGGTATTTCTTGAGTTGATGTGTGGGCCCACCAGGACTTGAACCTGGGACCTCTTCATTATCAGTGAAGCGCTCTAACCACCTGAGCTATGGGCCCGTCAACCTCCGAAACTTTACCGGAGATTCGCCGAAACTCCCAATCGAGCGCGGGGACCCGGGCGAGTCCCCGCGCTCGTGGGCGGTCAGCGGCCCGGACGGATCGTCACGCCACCGGCCGAGAGCGAGACCTCGATGCTGCGTCGGGCGCTCGCGGACTGCTCGACCCGAGCATCGAGGGACCCGGCGTCGACGCTCTGGGTGATGTCGTACGCGACATCCGGCACCGTGAGATCGACCGAACCCGCGCTCACCTCGACCGTCGTCCGCGTCGGGGCGGTTCCGGTCAGTTCGACATTGAGTTCTCCGGCCGAGACGCTCAGCGATGCGTCGTCGACGTCGGCGAGGACGATGTCGGCACGGCCCGCGCTCATGTCCACCGCCAGAGCGGTCGCCGACCCTTCGACATCGAGCGCCCCCGCGCTCACGTCGATGTCGAGAGCACCGAAGTCACCGACGACGTCGAGGCTTCCGGCGTCGAGCGTCAGGTCGGCGTCGATCGCGTCGGTGCGAAGAGCCTCCGGCAGGGTCAGCACGGCGACCTCGCCCTCACGGCCCCAGTCGCCGAACCACCAGTCCCAGCGATTGTCGGGACTGCGCACCACCAGTTCGTCACCGTCGCGCTCGATGGTCCAGTCCGGGCCACGGCGGTTCGAGATGGAGAGTTCCGCCTGATCGACGTCGCCGAACTCCACACGCATGCTGCTGGCATCGGCGTCGACGGTGAGGGAGTCGATGCCGTCGACGTCGATGCCCTGCACGGTGTCACCACCCGCGTTGCTCGCGACACTGACGTTGCTCATCGCCCCGATCGCCGCCGTTCCCGCCGTACCGACGAGGGCGATTCCGCCGACCACCGCGGTGACGATCGCGATCGCGGTCACCCCGCCCGATCGTGCACCGGTACCGGCCGGCCCGCCGGGCGCGGTCGGCGGGGGTGTGGGCGGAACGGATGCCGTCGGCTGGGGCGGCGCGGATGCCGGCGGGGGAGTGAGCGGGATGTGTCCGCCCTGGTGGTCGTTCTGGTCGGTGCTCATCGCGCCGCTCCGTTCTGGGTGGCCGGCGGGATGGGACCGCCGGTGTTCTCGATGTGGGCGAGGGCGGCGAGCACGCGGCGGTTTCCCGACTCGTCCTGCTCGAACCCGAGCTTCTGGAAGATGGAGGTGATGTGCTTCTCGACGCTCGCCTCCGAGACGAAGAGGAGTCCGGCGATCGCCTGGTTCGACTTGCCCTCCGCGATCAACGCCAGCACGGTGCGTTCGCGCTCGGTGAGCCGCAGCATCCGATCGTCGCGATTGCGCCGCGTGAGCAGCTGCGCCACCACCTCGGGGTCGAGCACGGTCGCGCCCTCCGCGATGCGCTGCACCGACTGCAGGAACTCGGCGACATCGGCGACCCGGTCCTTGAGCAGGTAGCCCAGCGGGCCGCCCTGTGCGGCGATCAGATCGGAGGCGTAGCGCTCCTCGACGTACTGCGAGAGCACGAGGAGGGCGAGCGACGGATGCGTCGACCGCAGTCCGAGCGCCGCACGGATGCCCTCGTCGGTGAACGTCGGGGGCAGCCGCACATCGAGGATGCAGAGTTCCGGATCCGTCGTGGCGACCGCCTCGGTGAGTCCCGAGGTGTCGGGGAGTGCCGCGACGACCTCGTGGCCGGCGTCCTCGAGCAGACGCACGAGACCCTCGCGCAGCAGGACCGAGTCCTCGCAGATCAGGATGCGCATGGCACGTTCACCTCCAGGCTGGTCGGGCCGCCCTGCGGGCTCTCGAGGCGGAAGGTGCCTCCCGCGGCGAGCACGCGGTTGGCGATCCCGTCGAGTCCGCCACCGGGCTGCACCTGCGCGCCGCCCATGCCGTTGTCCTCGACGCGGGCCCAGAGCGTGTTGCCCTCGCGGATCCGCACCGTCACTCGCGCTTCGCTGGCCCGCGAGTGCTTCGCGGCGTTGGTCAGAGACTCGGCGATCGAGAAGTACATGGCCGCCTCCGCCTCACGACTGCATCGTCCGTCCATGCGGACGTCGAGCGAGACCGGGATGTGCGAGCGACCGGCGAGTGCCGACAGGGCCGCGTCGAGTCCCCGGTCGTCGAGCACCGAGGCGTGGATGCCGCGGGCGAGCTGTCGGAGTTCGGTGATGGCGGCCTTCGTGGACGTGTGCGCCTCGGCGATCAGTTCCTTCGCCGCATCGGGATCGGTCTCGATCTTCTGCTGGGCGAGCCCGAGCGTCATGCCGACCGAGACGAGTCGCGGCTGGACGCCGTCGTGCAGGTCTCGCTCGATGCGGGTGCGTTCGACGTCGGCGGCGCGCACGGCTCCCTCACGCTGCGCGGTGGTCGTGCGCACCTGCTCGGTGAGTTCGGCCTCACGGCTGCGCACCACGATCGCGAGCGACAGTGTGCGGTGGAGAAGGGCGAGACCGATCATGCCGGCGACCGACGCGGCGATCCCGAGGATGCCGACGAGCGGGGCCCAGGCGACGAGCAGGGCGCCACCGCCGAACGGACCGACCACCGATTCCGCGGAGGTGAGGGGCGCGAAGGAGATCACGACCGACCACGCGAACGCGGCGGCGAGACGCAGCACGATGAAGCCCAGCACCACGGCGATCGCGAAGTTCGCGAGCGCCCGCCACATGCGTCCGTCGATCGTCTGGCGGCCGAGAGCACGGAGCCACCCGCCGAAGCCGGGCCGTTCGCGCGGCCGCAGACGCAGCGGCGCGATCGGCGTGCGGTAGAGCGCGCTCACCCGGGCGACCTCGAACCAACCGACGCCGAAGAGCGCGTAGACCAGGCCGACGAGGAAGACCACCCCGATGCCGAAGGCGAAGAGCAGTCCGAGGCCGGTTCCGAGTATCCCGCCGAGAGCGGAGAAGATGATGCCGCCGATGACGCCCACTCCCGCGAGATGCAGGATGGTGAGCGGGATCCTCAGCGGCGGCTTCACGGCCGTCGCCTGCGGCGGGGTCGCAGTCTGTGTCGTCATGATTCCAAGGTACGGGCGCGCAGATCGCGCCGACACCGAGGAACCCGGACACCTGGGTTCGGGTTTTCCCTACCCCCGCGCGCCCTTCGTCTCGTCGCTACGCTCCTCGCTCGGGAACCGGTCCCTGAGCGAGCGAAGAACGACGAAGGGGCGGATGCCGCAGCATCCGCCCCTTCATGAAAATCGGTCAGTTCGACATGAAGCCGACGAGCAGGCCGCCGGTGACCTTCACCGCGAGGTTGTAGATACCCGCGATCACGGCGCCGAGCACCGTGAAGACGATGAGGTTGAGGATCGCGACGACGGCAGCGAAGGCCATCACCTGCGGAAGTCCGACGACCTCGGTGAGCTTGAACGCGTTGTCGGTGATGCCCGCGAGGAACGAATCGGCCGTGGTCAGCACGTTCGTCGCCTGCAGCACGAGGTAGATCAGGAAGAACGACACCATCGTGACGACCGCGAGGGCCACAGCTCCGAGGAAGGAGAGCTTCACGGCCGACCAGAAGTCGACGTAGACCAGGCGCAGGCGAACCTGCTTGCCACCGGTCTTACGGGTGGATTTCTTCGCGAGCTTGTCGGCTACCGTGCTCATGCGTCCGTGCTCTCCTCGGGGGTCTCTGTCGTCTCGGTGACGTCTGCTGCGGCATCCGCCTCATCCGTGTCGTCTTCGTCGGAGAGGCCACGTTCGCCGTTGCGGGCGATCGCGAGGATCCGGTCGGCTTCCGTCGTCCGGGCGAACACCACTCCCATGGTGTCTCGGCCCTTGGCGGGCACCTCGGCCACGGCAGAGCGTACCACCTTGCCGCTGGACAGAACCACAAGGACCTCGTCGTCTGCGGAGACGATCAGACCACCCGCGAGAGTGCCCCGATCGTCGTGCAGCTTGGCCACCTTGATGCCGAATCCGCCGCGTCCCTGGACGCGGTATTCCTCGACGGCCGTGCGCTTCGCGTACCCGCCGTCGGTGACGACGAACACGAATCGGCCGGGGGCGGCGACGGATGCCGAGAGCAGACTGTCGCCCTCGCGGAACTTCATGCCCTTCACACCCGCGGTCGCTCGACCCATCGGACGCAGTGCCTCATCGGTGGCCTGGAAGCGCACCGACATTCCCTTGCGGCTGATGAGGAGGATGTCGTCCTCGGCATCGACCAGCAGAGCGCCGACCAGTGCATCGTCGTCGTTCAGGCGGATCGCGATGACGCCGCCCTGACGGTTGGTGTCGTACGCCTCGAGGCGGGTCTTCTTGACGAGACCGTTGTGCGTGGCGAGCACCAGGTACTCGGCGACCGCGTAGTCGCGGATGTCGAGGATCTGAGCGATGCTCTCGTCGGGCTGCATCGCCAGCAGGTTCGCGACGTGCGTGCCCTTCGCGTCGCGGCCGGCCTCGGGCACCTCGTAGGTCTTGGCGCGGTACACGCGACCCTTGTCGGTGAAGAACAGCAGCCAGTGGTGCGTCGTCGTGACGAAGAAGTGCTCGACGATGTCATCCGCTCGCAACTGGGCGCCCTTGATGCCCTTGCCGCCGCGGTGCTGGGAGCGGTAGTTGTCGCTGCGCGTGCGCTTGATGTAGCCGTCGCGCGTGACGGTGACGACCATCTCCTCCTCGGCGATGAGGTCTTCCATCGAGACGTCGCCGTCGTAGCCGTGCAGGATGTGCGTGCGGCGCTCGTCGCCGAACTTGTCGACGATGCCGGTGAGCTCTTCGCGGATGATCGTGCGCTGGCGGCCCTCGTCGGCGAGGATCGCCTTGTAGTCGGTGATGAGCGCTTCGAGCTCGTTCGCCTGATCGATGATCTTCTGACGCTCGAGCGCGGCGAGGCGACGGAGCTGCATCTGCAGGATCGCCTCGGCCTGGATCTCGTCGATGTCGAGGAGCTTCTGGAGTCCCTCGTTCGCCTCCTGCGTGGTCTGCGACCGGCGGATGAGCGCGATGACCTCGTCGAGAGCGTCGAGCGCCTTCAGATACCCGCGCAGGATGTGCATCCGCTTCTCGGCCTCGTTGAGGCGGAACTGCGTGCGACGCACGATCACTTCGATCTGGTGCGCGATCCAGTGGCTGATGAACCCGTCGATCGCGAGGGTGCGGGGCACGCCGTCGACGATCGCGAGCATGTTCGCGCCGAAGTTCTCCTGCAGCTGCGTGTGCTTGTACAGGTTGTTGAGCACGACCTTGGCGACGGCATCGCGCTTGAGCACGACGACCAGTCGCTGACCCGTGCGGTCGGAGGACTCGTCGCGGATGTCGGCGATGCCCGTGATCTTGCCGTCGCGGGCGAGATCGCCGATCTTGACCGCGACGTTGTCGGGGTTCACCTGATACGGCAGCTCGGTGATGACCAGGCAGGTACGACCCTGGATCTCCTCGACGTTGACGACGGCGCGCATCGTGATCGATCCGCGGCCGGTGCGGTACGCCTCGTGGATGCCCTTGGTGCCGAGGATCTGCGCGCCGGTCGGGAAGTCCGGGCCGGGAACGCGCTGGATCAGGCCGTCGAGCAGTTCTTCGCGGGTGATGCCGGGGTTGTCGAGGGCCCAGAGCGCGGCCTCCGACACCTCGCGCAGGTTGTGCGGCGGGATGTTCGTGGCCATACCGACCGCGATACCGACCGAGCCGTTGACGAGGAGGTTCGGGAACCGGGCCGGGAGGACCGTCGGCTCCTGGGTCTGACCGTCGTAGTTGTCGGTGAAGTCGACCGTGTCCTCTTCGATGTCGCGCACCATCTCGAGCGCGAGCGGGGCCATCTTGGTCTCGGTGTATCGCGGGGCGGCGGCTCCCATGTTGCCGGGCGACCCGAAGTTGCCCTGGCCGAGTGCCAGCGGGTACCGCAGCGACCACGGCTGCACGAGACGGACGAGGGCGTCGTAGATCGCCGAGTCGCCGTGCGGGTGGTACTGACCCATGACCTCGCCGACGACACGGGCGCACTTCGAGAACGACTTGTCGGGGCGGAACCCGCCGTCGTACATGCCGTAGATCACGCGGCGGTGCACCGGCTTGAGGCCGTCGCGCACATCCGGCAGCGCGCGGCCGACGATCACGGCCATCGCGTAGTCGAGGTAGCTGCGCTGCATCTCCGACTGCAGGTCGACCTGGTCGATCCGGCCGTGGTCGTGCTCGGGGACGGGGCGTTCTTCGTCAGTCATGTGGTTTTCGATTCCGGTCGTTCAGTCTTGTCGAAGCATCCGGGACCCTTCGACAAGCTCGGGGACCCAGGGTGGCGTCAGATGTCGAGGAAGCGGACGTCCTTGGCGTTGCGCTGGATGAAGGTGCGGCGCGATTCGACGTCCTCACCCATCAGCACGCTGAAGATCTCATCGGCGGCCGCGGCATCCTCGATCGTCACCTGACGGAGGGTGCGGGTGGAGTGATCCATCGTGGTCTCCCACAGCTCCTTGGCGTTCATCTCGCCGAGACCCTTGTAGCGCTGGATGCCCGCATCCTTCGGGATGCGCTTGCCGTTGTCGAGGCCGTACTTGAGCAGCGCGTCGCGCTCGTCATCGCTGAACACGTACTCGTGCGGCGAGTTCGACCACTTCAGGCGGTACAGCGGCGGCATCGCGAGGTACACGAAGCCGGCCTCGATGAGTCCGCGCATGTAGCGGAACAGCAGGGTGAGCAGCAGCGTCGTGATGTGCTGGCCGTCGACGTCGGCATCCGCCATCAGGACGATCTTGTGATAGCGGGCCTTCTCGATGTCGAAGTCCTCGCCGATGCCCGTGCCGAAGGCCTGGATCATCGCCTGGACCTCTTTGTTGCCGAGGGCCTTGTCGAGGCGCGCGCGCTCGACGTTCAGGATCTTGCCGCGGAGCGCCAGGATCGCCTGCGTGTGCGGGTCGCGACCCTGCACCGCGGAACCGCCGGCCGAGTCACCCTCGACGAGGAAGATCTCGCTGATCGACGGGTCCTTGCTCGTGCAGTCCTTGAGCTTGTCGGGCATCGCGGCCGACTCGAAGACGCTCTTGCGACGCGCGGTCTCACGCGCCTTTCGAGCCGCCAGGCGCGCGGTCGCCGCATCGATCGCCTTGCGGATGACGTTCTTCGCCTGGCTCGGGTTGCGCTCGAACCAGTCGCCGAGCTGATCGCCGACGACCTTCTGCACGAACGCCTTCGCCTCGGTGTTGCCGAGCTTGGTCTTGGTCTGTCCCTCGAACTGCGGCTCGCCGAGCTTGATCGAGATGACGGCGGTGAGCCCCTCGCGCACGTCGTCGCCCGAGAGGTTGTCGTCCTTCTCCTTGAGCAGGTTGTTCGCACGCGCGTACTTGTTGACCAGGGTGGTCAGTGCGGCGCGGAAGCCCTCTTCGTGCGTTCCACCCTCGTGCGTGTTGATGGTGTTCGCGTAGGTGAAGACGTTCTCGGTGTACGAGGTGGTCCACTGCATCGCGACCTCGAGCGAGATCTTGCGCTCGGTGTCCTCGGACTCGAACGCGATGATCTCCTCGGTGACGACCTCGGCGTGACGCACCTTGTTGAGGTACTCGACGTAGTCGACGAGTCCGCGCTCGTAGAAGAAGACGTCGCCAGGCTGCTTCTCGATCGTCTGCCCGGCCTCCTCGATCTCGTAGGTCGAGGACGGACGCTCGTCGCTCAGCTCGATGCGGAGTCCCTTGTTGAGGAACGCCATCTGCTGGAAGCGCGTGCGCAGGGTGTCGTAGTCGTACTCGGTCGTCTCGGTGAAGATCGATCCGTCGGCCCAGAAGGTGATCGCGGTTCCGGTCTCGTCGGTCGCCTCACCCTTCTCGAGCTGCTGCTGCGGGGCGCCGCCGTCGGCGAAGCTGTGCCGCCAGACGAAGCCCTTCTGCTTGACCTCGACCTCGAAGCGCGTCGACAGCGCGTTCACGACCGAGGAGCCGACGCCGTGCAGACCGCCCGAAACGGCGTAGGCGCCGCCGCCGAACTTGCCACCGGCGTGCAGGATCGTGAGCACGACCTCGACGGTCGACTTGGTCGGGTCGGAGGAGTGCGGATCGACGGGGATGCCGCGGCCGTTGTCGACCACGCGCACGCCGCCGTCGGCGAGGAGGGTCACCAGGATCGTGTCGGCGTAGCCGGCCAGCGCCTCATCGACCGAGTTGTCGACGATCTCGTAGACCAGGTGGTGCAGACCGCGCGGACCGGTGGACCCGATGTACATGCCGGGGCGCTTGCGCACGGCCTCGAGACCCTCGAGGATCTGGATCGAGTCGGCCCCGTATTCGGGGAGATCGCCCGCGGGTGCGTTCGATGTTCCTCCGGTCGCACCCGTCGAAGGGTCGGGGGTTCCCCCGGTGGTCGATTCGGACTCGTCGGCGGGGGATTCAGGCGTCATCAGAAGACATTCTCCACATCGATATTGCGAACTCCCAGTCTAGCCGGGTTTTCGCTCGAAATATCGCTCAACGGCCGCGTGTGGGCCTCTGAGAGGTTTTACCCCCTTGCATGGTGCCCTACCCGTAGGTATCGCGCGGGCCCCGCCCTGGAACGACTCTGGGACCCCATTTCCAGGAGGGGACGTCCGGTCCGATGAAGCGGAGGTTCTCGACGCCGGCATCCGGATACCGTCGTCCGATCTCGGTGAGGATGGTCGCCCGCATGTACTGCAGGTTCTTCGCCCACGCGGTGGAATCGCACTTCACCGTCAGCAGCCCGCGCTCCAGCGAGACCGGTTCCGAGTGCTTCGCGGTATCGGCACCGGCGAGATCGGCCCATTGCCGCACGAGGTCCTCCCGGGCGAGGGTGATCTGCCAACCGGAGTCGCGGCTGAGCTTGTCGAGCACGGCGCCGAGGGCACCGGGGTCGCGGCCGGGAGCGAACGGGGCGTTCTCGTCGTCGATCGAGACGCGCTTCTTCTTGCGCCAGTTCTTGGCGCTGGGCTTGAGTCCTCGCAGACGCAGGTAGGTCGCCACCGTCTCGGGCGCTTCGGGGGCCGGTACCTCGGATGCCGGAAGGGATGCCGGATTCACGATGTCGTTCATTCGTCGCCCCCCGACCGCTCGTCGCTGATGGTTCCCGCGGTGATCCGCACGACGTGCGCATGCAGCACCTCGGGGATATCCTCCTCCACGGCCGCGGTCACCACCACCTGCTCGTAGCCCGCGGTGAGCGCAGCGAGCCGCTGACGACGGTCGGCATCGAGCTCGGCGAAGACGTCGTCGAGGATCAGCACCGGGTCGCCGGCCGGGGATTCGCTGCGCAGCAGCTCGGCCGAGGCGAGACGCAGCGCGAGCGCGACGGACCAGGATTCGCCGTGCGAGGCGTAGCCCTTCACCGGGAGCGAGCGGACGCGCAGCACCAGATCGTCTCGATGCGGACCCGTCAGCGTCAGTCCCCGGTCGAGCTCGTTCGAGCGCTTCGACGCGAGCGACGCGCGGAACTGCTCGGCGACGGCCGCCGGCGTCACGGCATCCTCGGGCGCGGTGGCGGCATCGTCTTCGTCTTCTTCGGGATCCCCGCCGCGGATCGACAGCGCCCACTCGAGCTGGGGTCGATGATCGGCGCCCGCGATCGCGGCGTACGCATCGGCGACCGGCTGCTGCAGGTCGTTGGCCAGGCGCTGGCGCGCGACGATGATCTCGGAGCCGAGCGCGACCAGCTTGTCGTCCCAGACGTCGAGAGTGCTCAGGCCCTCACCTCGGATGCCGCGGGCCCGGGCCGACTTCAGCAGCGCGTTGCGCTGCTTGAGCACACGGTCGTAGTCCGCGAGCACGGCGGCGAGGCGAGGCGTGCGCTGGATGAGCAGCTGGTCGACGAAACGGCGGCGCGACGACGGGTCGCCACGCACGATCTGAAGATCCTCCGGGGCGAAGAGCACGACGTGCGCGTAACGCGGCAGCTCGTTGGTCTTCGACGGGGATCCGTTGATGCGCGCCTTGTTCGAGCCCTGCCGATTCACCTGGACCTCGGCGAGCACCTTACGCTCCCCGTGCGAGAGTCGCGCGCGGATGATCGCGAACTCCTGTCCGTCGCGCACCATGGGGGCGTCGGACGAGACCCGGTGCGAGCCCAGCGTGGCGAGGAAGACCACGGCTTCGGCGAGATTCGTCTTTCCCTGCCCGTTCCGGCCGACCAGGACGTTCGGTCCGCGGTGCAGAGCGAGTTCGGCGGTCGCGTAATTGCGGAAATCCACCAGACTCAGATGCTCCACGATCACGGAGTCAGCCTACCTTCGGGGTCGGACATCTTCCCCGGCGGAGCCGGACCGGCGACTGCCCGAGCTGTTCGAGCAGTCGCCGGTCGTGGATCACGGCAGCGGGCCGTAGAGCGACGGCGCCGTGCGGGCATCCGTCGCCTGCTCGAACGCGTACGCCAGACCGAGGAGGGTTCCCTCGTCGAAGTCGCGTCCGAGGAACTCGAGGTTCACGCCGCTGCCGGGCAGCGTCTCACCCGCGATCGTCTGCCCCATCGGCACGGTGACCGACGGCATCCCGGTGTTCGGGCTCAGCCGCATGTTGGTCCCCTGGGTCCCGTAGGCGTTCGTGCTCGGATAGACGATCGCGTCGAGGTCGAGATCCTCCATCATCTGCGTCACGAGCGTCTTGCCGGCCGCGAGCTGCACGGTGTGCGTACCGGTCTCGCCCGCCCAGCCCTGGTAGGTCGCTTCGGTGACCGCATTGCGCGCGACGTAGATCGACCGCCGCGAGGTGACGAAGCTGTTCGTCGCGAGGATGTCGGTGAGAGTGCGCGCCTCGACATCGGGGCCGAGATGCGTGGCGATGTACTCGTCGAGATCGTGGAGGAACTCGTTCGTCGACCCGGAGCCCTCGTTCAGAACGGCGGAGAACCCGGACGGAGGAGTGATCGGCACCACGGTCGCGCCCTGCGCGGTCAGCGCTGCGGTCGCCTCGGAGAAGAGTCGCACGGTGCCGGCGTTGGTTCCCACCATCGACGAGACGTAGCCGATCCGCGCGCCCTGGAGCGCATCCGTGTCGAGGAACGAGGTGTACGACTCGGGCACGAGGCCCTCCTGTCGTGCGGTGACGGGATCGGCGTCATCGACTCCCACCACCGCATCCAGAGCGACGGCGGCATCGATGACGGAGCGAGCCATCGGCCCACCGGTGTCCTGCGAGAGAGCCAGCGGGATGATGCCGTCGCGGCTGGCCAGACCCACCGTGGGGCGGACACCGACGAGCTGGTTGTACGACGACGGGACACGGATCGACCCGCCCGTGTCGGTGCCGAAGCCGATGCCCGCGAGGTTCGCGGAGATCGCGGCTCCCGTGCCACCGCTGGATCCGCCGGCCGTCCGGGTCGTGTCGTACGGGCTCGCCACGAGTGACGTCGCTCCCGGCTCCTGGAACGAGGAGAACTCCGAGACGAATCCGTAGGCGAACTCGTCGAGGCTGGCCTTCGCGAGGATCACGGCGCCGTCGCTGCGGAGTCCGCGCACCATCGACGCGTCGGTCGCGGTCTGGTTCTCGTTCCAGCAGGCGCATCCACCGGTGGTGACCATGTCGACCGTGTCGTAGTTGTCCTTCAGCGCGATCGGCACGCCCAGCAGCATGCTCGTCATGCCGTCGGATGCTCGGATCTCGTCGGCCGCAGCCGCATCGGCGAGGGCCTTCTGGTTCACCGTGATGATCGAGTTGAGCGGACGGCTTCCGCCGGGCACGACCGTGCGGTCGTACGCGGCGATCCGGTCGAGGTATTCCTGCGTGATGCTCTGGGAGGTCGCGACTCCCGCATTCATCGCCGCCTGCATGTCGATCACGGATGCTTCGACGAGCTCGAAGGGACCGTCGTCGTAGATGATCCGCTGCGAGAGATCGGCGAGATCGAGGATCGTGAGCTCGCCGTCGGCATCGGTATCGAGGACGGCCACTCGGGACCAGTCCGGCGACGACGCCGTGAGGCCGAGGGATTCGGCGGCGACGGACAGATCCGCGGCCGTCACCATCTCGTCACCGGTCACGTCGAGCTCGCTGTAGTACGGCGGGAGGCTGACGGTCGCCGGTGCCGCCGCCGTCGCTGCTCCGCTCGCCATCCCGGCCGCGACGATCGTGGAACCCACGACCGAGACGGCGGCGACGATCCGCAGGGTGGTCTTCTTCACAGTGGTGTCTCTCCTGGTTCTCGGCTTCTCTGCTCGGGTGTCGTGCGCGGTCATCGGGTCCTCCGTCGAACGGCGATGACGGTGCCCGACGCGATGGCGGCGATGGCTCCCGCACCGAGGATCAGCCAGGGTGCGGCATCCGCGCCCGTGACGGCGAGCGAGCCGTCCGTCGTCGTGCCCGATCCGGAACCGGAACCCGAACCCGATCCGGTGTCGGGATCGCCGCCATCGGAGCCACCATCGGAGCCTCCGTCACCGGGCCCCGGCTCGGTGTCCTCATCGGCGGTGATCTCCACCGTCGTCGACGTGCCCGGCGCGTCGGAATCGACCGTCGACGATGCGGTGCTCGAGTCGACGATGCGTCCGTTCGCGATGTCGAGCGAGGCGTCGCCCGCCTCGAGTGCGGTGAAGGTGAGTGTGACCAGGGTCTGCGTGCCGGTCAGACCGGGTGAGGTGCCGAGCCGGGTCGCGGCGACCGCGATCTCACTGCCCGAGTCGGTCGCCGATCCGAAGCCGCCGGTCGGGAGGATCTCGCTGTCGGCGACGAACGCGAGGAGGTCGGGGTCGTAGGCGATGTCGAGCTCGTACGCGTAGGCGTCGACCAGGCCGGTGAACACCGCGCTGACGGTGATCGTGTCACCGACGGACACCGACGTCGGAGCGGCGGTGAGGGTGGCGGTTTCGTAGGAGTCGGGCACCACCACGGCCGAGGCGGGTGATGCCGCACCGAACGCGAGGAGCGTCGCGGCCGTGAATGCGACGCCGGATGCGAGCGCTCGCAACCGGCGGAATCGGGCAGGGGGGATCTCGGGCATGCGGAGCGTCTTTCGTCTGGAGAGACGAGCTCGGCTGCACGGCTACGCGGAGCAGCCGTGCTCAGGGGGTACGGCTGACTCTCGCAGTCGGGTGTTTCGCATTCTGAGCGCTATGGTTTCCGGCGCGTAACGGCCGGAACCGGGGCTCAGCGCAGGGGCTCAGCGCAGCAGGAGGTTCGGCTGCAGGAGGTACTTGAACGAGTCGAGACCCGCCTGGTCGACCGAGGTCTGGCTCGTGATCAGCACCGGGCTGAGCTTGTTGGCGTTGTCGCTCGAGGTGAACGTGACGCGCACGAACTCGCTCTTCACGGCTCCGAGCGCCTCGATCAGGTACTGCGGGTTGAGGCCGAGCACGACCTCTTCGCCACCGGAGAGGATCGCGTCGACCGACTCGGAGGCGCGAGCGTGCTCGCTGCCCGAGGCATCCATCGTCACGCTGTCGCTCGAGAACGTGAACCGCAGCGGAGCCGCGCGATCGAGCACGAGGGCGACACGACGCACGGCCTCGATGAGGTCGGCGGTGTTGACGACCGCGTAGTGGTCGGTCTGCTCGGGGAACAGGCGGCGCACGGGCGGGAAGTTGCCCTTGATCAGCAACGAGGTGACGGTCTTGTTCCCCGCGGTGAACGCGATGATCTCGCGGTCGCCGGCACCCGAGAACGCGATCTGGATGGTTCCGGCGTGGCCGAAGGTCTTCCCGACCTCGACGAGCGTGCGGGCGGGGACGAGCGCGGTCTGATCCCCAGCGGATTCGCCGTCCCACGGCACGTCGCGGAGCGATACGCGGTAGCGGTCGGTCGCGACGAGACTCAGACTCTGGCCCGATACCTCGAGCTGCACACCCGTGAGAACCGGGGTGACGTCGTCACGCGAAGCGGCGAAGCCGACCTGGGCGATCGCCGTGCCGAAGTCGTCGGCCGGGACGACACCGGAGGAGCCGGCGACCTCGGGGATCGACGGGTACTCCTCGACGGGCATGGCCGCGAGGGTGAATCGGGCGGATCCGCAGGTGACCGTGATGCCGCCGTCTTCCTCGACCGCGATCTCGATCGGAGCGTTCGGCAGACGGCTGGCGATGTCGGAGAGCAGACGGCCGTGCACGAGGATCGTGCCGGGGGTGTCGACGGTGGCCTCGATCGTGGTGCGTGCGGATGCCTCGTAGTCGAAGGCCGAGAGGGTCAGCCCTGAACCGTCCGCCTCGATCAGCACTCCGGCGAGGATCGGCTGCGGGTTGCGCTGCGGCAGAAGCTTGACGACGAACGACACTGCCTCGCTGAAGACATCGCGGTTGACCTGAAACCTCACGGGTGCTCCCTTGTCGTCGATCTAGGACGGTGTCGTCGGTACTGCTGCGAGGTGGGCCCACCGCAGGGCTTCCCATGCTAGCCCCAGAGACCTTCGGATCCCTACGCCGACGGGAATCTGTCGTTCGGGGTGGTTCTCCCCACCGTCTGGTGATCGGATCGCGCCTTAACCGGGTTAACTCCTTAACGGTGTTAACAGCTGTGGATACTGTGGATAACTCGGTGGATAGTAGTCGCGAGTAGGGAACTACACGCTTGTCAGTTGTGGAATCCCTGAGGAAACCGCGGGTTCGAGGCATCCGACCGTCCGGTCCGTCCCCCGAAGTTATCCACAGGTTTGGGTCTTCGGACCTCATTCATCCCGATGTGATTCACAACCATCCACAAGTTATCCACATGTGCATAGAGGCATTTATCGGATGCCGCGGATCGTCGTCAAGTCCGAAAAAAGGGGGACACGACCCGCGAACGGATGCCGTGTCCCCCTTCTCGAGGCGCTGACTGCGGTGCGAGCGGTCAGCGACGACCGAGCTGCGTGGTGATCTCGGTCACCTGGTTGTAGATGGAGCGACGCTCTTTCATGAGGTCGCTGATCTTCTTGTAGGCGTACATCACCGTGGTGTGGTCGCGGTTGCCGAACAGCTGACCGATCTTCGGCAGCGAGAGGCTCGTGCGTTCCCGGCAGAGGTACATGGCGATCTGACGCGCCGTCGCGATCTGCTGCGAGCGACTCGATCCGTACAGGTCGTCGACGGTGAGCTTGAAGTACTGAGCGGTCGCCGTGATGATGTCGGTCGGCGAGATGATGTTGTCCTCCGCCGTGTCGACGATGTCTCGCAGCACCGTCTGGGCGAGGGAGATGTCGAGCGCCGAGCGGTTCAGGCTCGCGAAGGCCGAGACACGGATGAGTGCGCCCTCGAGTTCGCGGATGTTCGACGACACCACGGTCGCGATGTACTCGAGCACCTCGTCGGGGATGTGGAGGGCCTCGCTCTGCGCCTTCTTGCGCAGGATGGCGATACGCGTCTCGAGGTCGGGCGCCTGCACGTCGGTGATCAGACCCCACTCGAATCGGCTGCGCATGCGGTCCTCGAAGCCGGTGAGGTGTTTCGGCGCGACATCGCTCGTGATCACGACTTGCTTGTTGTGATCGTGGAGGGTGTTGAAGGTGTGGAAGAACGCTTCCTGCGTCTCGGCGCGACCCTGCAGGAACTGGATGTCGTCGATGAGCAGGATGTCGACCTCGCGGTAGCGCGCCTGGAACGCGGCGCCGCGGTTGTTCGCGATCGAGTTGATGAAGTCGTTCGTGAACTCCTCGCTCGAGACGTAGCGCACCTTGACTCCCGCGTAGAGGGACTGGGCGTAGTCGCCGATCGCGTGGAGGAGGTGGGTCTTACCCAGCCCCGAGTCGCCGTAGATGAAGAGGGGGTTGTACGCCTTGGCCGGCGCCTCGGCCACGGCGACCGCCGCCGCGTGCGCGAAACGGTTGGACTGACCGATGACGAAGTTGTCGAACGTGTACTTGGGGTTGAGGCGCGACTCGTGGCGCAGCGGCGTCGGCTGCTCCATCGGCGACTCGACGCGCACGTTCTCCTGTCGCCCGAAGTCGGCCACGGCGATGGGGGCGGTGGGCTGCTCGGCGAGCTCGTGGTTGACCACGACGCGGAAAGAGGTGACCTCTTCACCGATGTGGGTGAGGGCCTCCATGATCGGCAACCGCAGACGCTTGTTGATCTGTGCGGCGGTGAGGTCGTTGGGCACCTCGAGATAGAGGGTGGCCGACATGACCCCTGCCGGGACGGCGAGACTCAGGAAGCCCTGCAGCTGCGGCGTGACCCGATCGTCATCGACCAGCAACTCCTGCACCGTGGTCCAGATCGGGACGTCGGGCTGGGCAGGTGAGGACATGACGCTCCGGGCGGGGATCGGTGAGGGGCTGCGAGACGCGGGTCGCCCCTGTGGATAACTACGGATGCCAACGGTAGTCATCGCAGCCGGGAACGGCAACCTGCCCTGGAAAATCAACGCGCGTGTTGTGTCACGCCCGGCGTTCGAGGTTGTGGATAATGGCTGTGCGGTACTCACCGATCCACCGCGGCGAAGCGCGCAGATTTGCTCTGTGCGCCGCCGCGACGTACCCTTAGTCGGTTGACTTATGCCTTTTCGGCAGTTCCCAAAATTGTCTCCGGTCGCAGTGAATCCGGTGGCAGCATTCCCGGAGTGATCTTATGAGCAAGCGCACCTTCCAGCCCAACAACCGTCGTCGCGCCAAGAAGCACGGCTTCCGCGCCCGTATGCGTACCCGTGCGGGTCGTGGCATCCTCGCCGCGCGTCGTGCGAAGGGCCGCACCGAGCTCTCCGCGTAATCCGCTGTGCTCGCCCGCGCCTATCGGCTGACCCGCGGGAGCGACTACCGGTTGGTCGTTCGTCGCGGTTCACGCTGTGGCGGGGCGCGCGTCATCACCTCGATGATGACGACGGATGAGAGCAGGGCCGCGCGTTTCGGCTTCATCATCAGCAAGCAGGTCGGCGGGGCGGTGGTTCGAAACACCGTGCGGCGTCGACTCAAAGCTGTGTGCGCCGAAGCGCTGTCGCGCGTACCCCAGGGCACGGATGTCGTCATCCGTGCCCTTCCGTCGTCCGCGACCGCGACCTACGCCGAGCTCCAGGCCGATGTCGAGCGCTGCTTCTCCCGACTCGCACCGACGGACGCGCGATGACCGCGCTGCCGGCATCCTCCATCGGGACGGGACACCTGCACACGGGTGACCTGATGCGCAGCATCCCGTTGATCCCGCGCAATCTCGTGCTCGGGTTCCTCACCGGGTACCGCAAGGTGATCTCCCCGATGTACGGAGATGTCTGTGCGTACTACCCGTCCTGTTCGGCTTACGCTGTAGGTGCGGTGCAACAGCACGGTGCCGTGCGGGGAACACTGCTCTCGGCATGGCGCATCCTCCGTTGCAATCCCTGGACCCGCGGGGGCGTCGACGACGTGAAACCGCACGAACACTTCCGCCACGACCTGACCGCCCATGGTTTCGTCGTTCCCGCTCGAAAGGACTGACCGGTGGGTCTCGACCTTCTGCTCGCCAGCGTCTCACCGTCGCCGGCCCCCTCCTCCGGAGGTTTCGATCTGATCGGAACCATCCTCTGGCCGCTCAAGTGGCTGGTCGAGCTGGTGCTCGTCGCCTGGCACTGGCTGTTGACCGCCGTCGGCCTGCCGGCAGCGTCGGGGATCACCTGGGTCCTGTCGATCGTCGGTCTCGTCATCGTGGTGCGTGCTGCTCTGATCCCGCTCTTCGTGAAGCAGATCAAGAGCCAGCGAAAGATGATGGAAATCGCTCCTGAACTGCGGAAAGTCCAGGAGAAGTACAAGGGCAAGCGCGACCAGCTCAGCCGTGAGGCCATGAGTCGCGAGACGATGGCCCTGTACAAGAAGCACGGCACGACGCCGATGTCGAGCTGTCTCCCGCTCCTCGTGCAGATGCCGGTCTTCTTCTCGCTCTTCAGCGTGCTCAGCGATGTCACCAAGCACCACGCGGCCGGCATCGGCGGTGTGGGCCTGCTCAACGCCGAGCTCACGGAGCAGTTCTACGACGCGAAGCTCTTCGGCGTCGCCTCGCTGCACGAGACGCTGGGCAACGCGGTCGACGCCGGCAACACCACGGCGATCATCATCCTGGTCACGCTCGTGGTGCTCATGATCGGTTCGCAGTTCTTCACCCAGCTGCAGATCATCTCGAAGAACCTGTCGCCCGAGGCCAAGACCGGCCAGGCGTACCAGATGCAGAAGATCATGCTCTACGTTCTGCCGCTGGGCTTCATCTTCTCGGGTATCTTCTTCCCGCTCGGCGTCGTCGTGTACTGGTTCATCTCGAACCTGTGGACGATGGGGCAGCAGTTCCTCGTCATCCGCGAGATGCCGACCCCCGGATCCGAAGCAGCCAAGGCCCGCGAGGAGCGCCTCGCTCGCAAGGGCAAGGCGATCGACTCCTCGGGCAAGGTCGTTCCGATGGCCGCTTACGAGGCCGAGCAGAAGCGTCTGTTCGACGAGGCGGAGAAGGCCAAGGCCGAAGCCCCGAAGCGTCAGCAGCCGGTGGGTAAGAAGCGCGCGAAGAAGAAGGGCTCCTGATGAGCGAGAGCGTGACCGAGAACGTCGAGCCCACGGTGGCCGAGCTCGAGAACGAGGGCGACATCGCCGCGGACTACCTCGAAGAGCTGCTCGACATCGCCGACATCGACGGTGACCTGAATCTCGATGTTCGTCAGGGACGTGCGTACGTCTCGGTCGAGGCGGAGGGCGACGGCCTCACCCTCCTGTCGGCTCCCGACACGGTTCAGGCGCTGCAGGAGCTCACGCGCCTCGCCGTGCAGAGCAAGACCGGATCGTTCTCCCGCCTGATCCTCGACATCGGCGGTTCGCGCGACACGCGTCGTCGTCAGCTCGAGACGCTGGTGGATGCCGCTGCAGCGAAGCTCGATGAGGGTGCGTCTCAGGCGTCGCTGCCCTCGATGTCGAGCTACGAGCGGAAGCTCGTGCACGACATCGCGGCGGAACGCGGACTCGTCTCCGAGTCGTACGGCGAGGGCGCGGACCGTCACACGGTTCTGCGCCGTCGCTGACATCGAACGATCGATGTCGGATGTACTCGGCATGAGTGGGCTCGAGGTGGAACCAGCCGTTGCGGCCACGCTCTTCGGTGATCGGATCGACACCGCACGTGCCTTCACCGACGCCCTCGCCCGTGAAGGAGAACAGCGTGGTCTGATCGGCCCGTTGGAACTGCCGCGACTGTGGACGCGTCACATTCTGAACAGCGCGATCGCCGCACCTCTCTTCCACGGCCGTGTCGCCGACATCGGCTCTGGAGCGGGACTTCCGGGTCTGGTGCTGGCGATCGCCCGACCGGATGTGCACTGGACCCTCATCGAGCCCATGGAACGACGCGTGACGTGGTTGACCGAGCAGGTCGACGAGCTCGGCCTCGAGAACGTGGAGATCCTGCGCGCTCGCGCCGAGGATGTGGGCCGACCCGGCGCCTTCGACGTGGTCACCGCGCGTGCCGTCAGCGCTCTGCGCACACTGCTCCCTCTCACTGCCCCGCTCGTGCGCGATGGGGGAGAGGTGACACTCCTCAAGGGGATGAACGCGGCGAACGAGATCGACGCCGCGCAGAAGCAGATCAAGAAGTACAAGCTCAGCGACGTGCGAGTGGAGGTGCTCGGTGAGGGCGTTCTCCCGGAGATCACCCGCGTGATCCGGGCCTTCGTACGCGCCTGAGCGCGGATGTTTCACGTGAAACATCGCATCGCCGAGGGAGGGGTCACGCCTGAGGTCGACGATGTTTCACGTGAAACGTCGCGCGGATTCGCTTTAGATCAGAGTGTTCGCGGTCGGGAGGGTATCGACATGGGCTGGACGTTGCGCACGAGCACATCGACCGATGCGGCGTGGATGGCCGAGCTGCGCGCCGTGGTGATGCGTCCGGATCTCGAGCGACTCGACAGGTACGACCCGACCTGGGTGCGTGAACGCTTCCTGAGGGCTTTCGTGCCGGAGAACACCTGGGTCATCGTCCTCGATGGGCGCGACGTGGGATCCGTTGCCGTTCGCGACGAGCCGGATGCCGTATGGATCGAGCACTTCTATCTGGACCCGAACGTGCAGGGCAAGGGTGTGGGGACTGCGGTGCTCACTCACCTTCTCGAGAAGCATGACACCGGGCTCCCTTTGCGCCTCAACGTGCTGCAGGGGAGTGCCGCTCGGCGTCTCTATGAGCGTCATGGGTTCAGGCTCGAGAGCGAGGATGCCGTGGACGTCTTCATGGTTCGTGGGGGAGTGGAGTCCTCGTAGTTCTGCTGTTTCACGTGAAACGTCGGTGACTGCTTTCGTGCGTTTCTTGTGGGTGTGGAGGCGGCGTACTCCCTTCGTTCGCAGAGCGGGGACCCTCCCGCTTCGCGGGCCCCTCCCGATGCTCACTCCCGGGAGTACGCCACCTCCACACGGTGGCTTGTAGGCCTGTGCGAGCAGGGAGGAGCGGGCGCTGACGGCCTCTGGACATCTGTGTTTCACGTGAAACATCGTTCTCGATGAAGATCGTTATCTCCAGTGCGAAGACGTAGGGAGCGGCAGGGTTGGTCGGTTGGGTTGCGGCTCTCGAGTACTTCTCGCTCGTGCGAGGAGCGCTTGAGGCGTTGCTACCCCGCGAGTTCGTGTCGATGCTCAGGTGAGGGAGCGCACTAAGCTCGCTCAATCTGATGCAGCAGCGCGCGGAGGGCGAGTGCGTTGAGGGGCTGCTGGTGTCGGATGGCTTTGTTTCACGTGAAACATCTGGTTAGAAAGCCCGATCAGAGGGTTTGAGGCAGCTGGTGCGCAGTGGTGGTGTTCCCTTCGCTTGTGACTTCGTTCGCTTCTTCTTGTTTCATGTGGCCCACTCGCGCAGTGATGGCGGGGGTCGCTGGGCCGCGGGTCGCGCGACGATAGGTCCTGGAGCACCCAGTCACCTCTGCGGTCCACGTCACCTGTCGTTGCGCGTTGCGCCGTTCCCGGGGCTCTGAGGGCGATGTTCCACGTGAAACATGTGGTGCTGCGGCCGGGATAGCGACGAACAGTGGACGGAGTGTGGGGGAGGTGCGGGGACCGGTGGCGCTCGTTTCGGCCCTTCGCCTTTCGGCCCGTCGCCTTGCGCCGCGCCACTTCGCGCCCTCCGCCCCTCCCCCCGTAGGAGAGCTCGGTGAACCGGAACGAAACGCGGCAAGCCGGCACGAAACGAGGCATGGGGATGCGAAGCGCGGCAAAGCGGGATGACGCGAAGCGGGATCGCTCAAAGCAAGACGCAGCGAGGCGAAGCGGGACGAGGGGGACGCCGGGGGGACGCGGGGAAGGGCACGGCGGGAGGCGGCGGGGCGGCGGTACGGCACGGGTGGACGGGACGGGGCGGGGTGGGGCGGGCGCCGCGTCGCGGGCTACCGCTGCCGGCTGGTGGAGTGCCTCACTTCCGTTCGGCGGAAGCAATCGGTGATGATCAGAGCTCGAAGCGCCGCAGCTTGGGGCCATCTGACCTTGTTTCACGTGAAACATACGATTCCTCATCGCCGAGACGGCGGCCGGGGACTGGCGAGGAGCGCGGGGAACGTGGCGAGGAGTGCGGAGCACGTGGCGAGAGAGGCGGGGAGCGTGGCGAGGGGAGGGGAGAGGGGAGAGGGGAGTGGGGAACGCGGGATGGAGATGACGAGGGAGGTACTGCGCGGGGGCGCGTAGCTGACTGTTCCTCGCTGGCGGCCCTTCGTCTCGCTTCGCTCGCTCAGGGACCGTGGGTTTCGCCCACCCCGGGCCCGCTAGACACTCATCCCCCTGTGTTTCACGTGAAACACGCATTCAGCCGAGGCGGCTAACACTGCGCCTGTGCGACTCCGAGCAGTAGGCAACCAACTGACTGGTCCGCTAAGCGAGTCCCCACTACGGCTCCAGAGGAGCGCACCCGCACCTTGAGGCGGAGGTCCGGCACGTCAGCTGCAAGAGGTGCATGTCGATGAGGGCGACTCCGGATTGAGGGCACCAACTCCGACAGACGCCAGCCCGGTAGATCGCGAAGTTTGCGAGGGGTCGCCGGACCCCTGGCCACCGGTGCTCCTCCCGCCGCGCAGCAGTGTTTCACGTGAAACGTTGTAGAGATGCCGACACCAACCTCGACTGATTGACGCGATCGAGCCGTGTGGAGGTGAAGTACTCCCGGGAGTGAGCATCGGGAGGGGGCCGCGAAGCGGGAGGGTCCCCGTTCTGCGAACGAAGGGAGCGCTTCACCTCCACACCCCCAGGGGCTACTGCACCCCCACACCCCAAAGAGCACCCAGAAAACCCGAGATACAGCCCCCGGACAGCCCGAGGAACCCCACCCTCGGCGTTCCGACGTCGGTCCAAGCGATTAGAGTGGAACGCGGCCCCGAAAGGAGTGGATGTTTCACGTGAAACAGTCCGAGAAGGCATCCCCGAGTGAATCATTCGGGATGGATACACCGCTCGCGCGGGAGCTCGCCGACCTGTCAGCTCGACGTCGTGCTCTGGAGTCCACGAAGGTGGAGTTCTCCGGAGAGACGCGGGTGATGACGGTCTCCAACCAGAAGGGTGGGGTCGGTAAGACCACGACTGCGGTGAACGTGGCTTCGGCCCTCGCCGGACTGGGGGCGAAGGTCCTCGTGATCGACCTCGATCCGCAGGGAAACGCGTCGACGGCGCTCGGAGTTCCACACAATGCGGAGACCGCGAGCATCTACGACGTCCTGATCGAGGGCACGCCCCTCGCTGAGATCGTCCAGCAGAGCCCCGAAGATGAGAACCTCTTCTGCGCGCCGAGCACGATTCACCTCGCCGGCGCCGAGATCGAGCTCGTGGCGCAGGTCGCGCGCGAGCATCGACTGCGCACAGCACTCGACGAGTACCTCAAGAGCACGCCGATGGACTTCGTGATCATCGACTGCCCGCCGTCGCTCGGTCTCCTCACGATCAACGCGTTCACCGCGGCATCCGAGGTCTTCATTCCCATTCAGTGCGAGTACTACGCGCTGGAGGGTCTGAGCCAACTGCTCGGCAGCATCCAGATGATCCAGAAGCACCTGAACCCGGGTCTCCACCTCTCGACGATCCTGTTGACGATGTACGACGGGCGTACCCGCCTGGCGCAGCAGGTGGCCGAAGAGGTGCGCGGTCATTTCCCCGAGCAGGTGCTCGAGACGATGATCCCGCGGTCGGTGCGCGTGTCGGAAGCCCCGAGTTTCGGCCAGACGGTGATCGCCTACGACGGTCAGTCCGCCGGCGCGATCGCGTATCGTGAGGCCGCTGTCGAAATCGCGTCGCGTGCGGCGCAGAGCAAGGAGAAATGATGGCGAAGCGCACTGGTCTGGGCCGCGGAATCGGCGCACTCATCCCCACGGCCGATCAGACGGAGCGTCCGGTCGACGTGTTCTTCCCCGGCGCGAGCATCCGTCCGTCGGAGTCGACGACCACGACCGAGGCACCGGCCGAGGGCGCGGATGCTGCGGACCTCACCGTCGTGCCGGGAATCCACCTCGTGCAGGTCGACCCGAACAAGATCGTCGCCAACCCGCGCCAGCCGCGCACCCACTTCGACGCCGATGATCTCGCCGAGCTGGTGCACAGCGTGCGGGAGTTCGGCGTGCTGCAGCCCGTCGTCGTGCGCACCAACTCCGAGGGCGACTACGAGCTGATCATGGGGGAGCGGCGCACGCGCGCCGCTCGGGAGGCCGGCCTCACCGCCATCCCCGCGATCGTGCGCGAGACCGCCGATGAGAATCTCCTGCGCGACGCGCTGCTCGAGAACCTCCACCGTTCCGAGCTCAACCCTCTGGAAGAGGCATCCGCCTACCAGCAGCTGCTCGAGGACTTCGGCATCACGCAGGAGGAACTCGCGACGCGCATCGGTCGTTCCCGTCCTCAGATCAGCAACACGATCCGTCTGCTCAAGCTGCCGGTGCCCGTGCAGCAGCGTGTCGCGGCGGGCGTGCTGACCGCGGGCCACGCTCGCGCGATCCTCAGCCTCGAGACGCCCGAATCGATGCAGCGCCTCGCCGACAAGGTCGTGAACGAAGACCTCTCGGTGCGCGCGACCGAGGAGGCCGCGAAGACGCAGTGGAGCAGTGGCACCAAGACGACGAAGGCGACGCCGGGAGCGCGCCGCGCCTACCTCGACGAGGTCGCCGGCAAGCTCGGGGATCGCCTCAACACGCGGGTCAAGATCTCCCTCGGATCGCGCAAAGGCCAGGTCACGATCGATTTCGCCTCGATCCAGGATCTCAACCGCATCCTCAGTGAACTCGGCGAGGAGAGCTACGGCAACTGAGCCGGATCCACCGCAGAGAACCGCGTCCGACCCCCTGAATCACGGGGAGTCGGGCGCTTTTCTCGTCGACGGCCCTCGATGTCAAGCACCCCCGCGAGATTCTCCGGAGTTCTAGACTCGCTGAGGACGACCCATGGGAGGGCAACATGTCAGCGACAGCATCCGGATCCGGCATCAAGGGGAAGGTGATCGCGATCAGCATCGCCGCGGCCCTCGGCGGATTCCTCTTCGGATTCGACACAGCGGTCATCAACGGCGCGGTGGATGCTCTCGCCGGCAACCAGTCGGGCTTCGACCTCGGCGCCGGCCTCAAGGGCTTCGCCGTTTCGTCGGCCCTCATCGGTTGTGCGGTCGGCGCGTGGTTCGCCGGTCCGCTGGCGAACCGGTACGGACGCATCCCCATCATGGTCGCGGCTGCGGTCCTCTTCCTGGTGTCGTCGATCGGTTCCGGCCTGGCGTTCAGCGTCGTCGACCTGATCATCTGGCGCATCGTCGGTGGCCTGGGTGTCGGCGCGGCATCCGTCATCGCGCCGGCGTACATCGCCGAGGTCTCTCCCGCCAGCATGCGCGGTCGACTCGGCTCGCTGCAGCAGCTCGCGATCGTGAGCGGTATCTTCGTCGCCCTGTTGTCGGACGCCCTGCTCGCCGAGGTCGCCGGCGGCGCCGCCGAGTCGCTCTGGGGTCTGTACGCCTGGCGATGGATGTTCATCGCGGAGGCGATCCCGGCGACCGTCTACGGCATCATGGCGCTGAAACTCCCCGAATCCCCGCGCTATCTCGTGCGCAAGGGCGACATCGAGAAGGCATCCGAGGTGCTCACGACCGTCACGGGCACGGTCGATGTGAAGGCCAAGATCTCCGAGATCACCGGCACGATCGACACGGAGAAGAAGGAATCCCTGCGCGACCTGCGCGGCAACCGCTTCGGCCTCAAGCCGATCGTCTGGGTCGGCATCCTGCTGTCGGTCTTCCAGCAGTTCGTCGGCATCAACGTCATCTTCTACTACTCGACGACGCTGTGGCAGTCGGTCGGCTTCGGTGAGTCCGAGGCGCTGCTGATCACGGTGATCACTTCCGTCACGAACATCGTGGTGACGATCGTCGCGATCCTGCTCGTCGACAAGGTCGGCCGCCGCATCATGCTGCTCGTCGGATCGGTGGGCATGACGATCTCTCTCGGCCTCATGGCTCTCGCGTTCTCGTTCGGCACCCTCGATTCCGCCGGTGCCGTCACGCTGCCCGAGCCCTGGTCGACCGTGGCGCTGATCTGCGCCAACGCGTTCGTCGTGTTCTTCGGTGCCACCTGGGGCCCGCTCGTGTGGGTGCTGCTGGGCGAGATGTTCCCGAACTCGATCCGCGCGGGCGCTCTCGCGGTCGCAGCGGCGGCGCAGTGGGCGGCGAACTTCTTCATCTCGACGACGTTCCCCGCGTTCGCCAACATCGGCCTGCCGTCCGCCTACGGTTTCTACGCGTTCTTCGCACTGCTGTCGTTCTTCTTCGTGTACTTCAAGGTCGCCGAGACCAAGGGCAAGGAGCTCGAGGACATGAGCGAAGATGTGAAGGTCGAGCGCCGACCCCGTCGCGCACGCGCGTAGGCTGGAAGGCATGAGCGAGTCCGTCCCCCGTCGCGCCAGCCTGGAAGTACTGCGTGCCGAGGCATCCGACGAACTCGCCGTGATCGTGCAGGAGCGGTTGCTGGGCGGGGAGGACCCGTGGGAGTTCATGGAGGAGCTCCCCAGCATCGATGAGCTCGTCGTCTACCTGCTGCGCGCCGACAACATCAGCGCGAACGACGGCGTGCGGCCGAACGAAGCCCGGCACTACCGGGTGCTGCGGCAGATCGCCCTCGAGTACCCGGAGCTGACGCCGGCCGTGTGGGGCCTGCTCGACGAGAAGCAGCGCTACCGCCGGTGGGACCCGACGGTCGCGGACGCCTCCTGACGATGCCACGGATGCTCGTCGCCTACGACCCGTCGTGGCCCGAGCAGTTCGCGGATGCTGCCGCCCTGTTGCGCTCGCACGGCGACCCGGACTGGGTCATCGAGCACATCGGTTCGACCGCGATCCCCGGCATGCGCGCGAAGCCCATCATCGACCTCGCGGTGCGGGTTGCGGATCCTGCGGACTTCGAGCGGCATCGGAGTGCGCTCGAGAGGTCGGGCTGGCGGCGGGGGAGCGCGGTGCGCAGTCACCCGGTGATGCTCCGTGAGAGGGACGGCGTGCGCACGCATATCGCGCACTTCTTCACCGCGGCAGACTGGGATGCCGTGAACCAGAGGATCCTGCGGGACTGGCTGCTCGAGCACCCCGCGGATGCCGATCGCTACCGGCACGCGAAGTGCGATGCCGTGGCCGCCGCTGCCCGCGGTACCTCGAGCTACAGCGCCGCGAAGACCCCGGTGATCCAGGAGATCGTGGATCGCGCGCGCACGGCCCGGGGGTTGCCGCGGATCGAGGTGTCGGACAAGTAGCCGCGGGGTGGGGCCTTGCACAAGCCCAGGGACCCAGCTTCTGTCGGGAGGGGCCCGCGAAGCGGGAGGGTCCCCGTTCTGCGAGAGAGGGGAACATCCCGGAGCCCGTCACCGAAAGCATCCGTAGAACAACGGCAAGAACGAGAAAGGCCGCCACCCTCCGAAGAGAGTGACGGCCCGAAACTTCTCAGACTCAGCCGATGAAGGCCGCGAGGTCCTTCTCGAGGGCCGGCTTCGGCTTCGCGCCGATGATGGTCGTCTTGACCTCACCGCCCTGGAACACCTTCATCGCCGGGATCGACGTGATCTGGTACTTCATCGCCAGCTCGGGGTTCTCGTCGACGTTGAGCTTGAGGATGGTGATCTTGTCGGGGTTGTCGGCCTGGATCTGGTCCAGGACCGGGGCGACCATACGACACGGTCCGCACCATTCGGCCCAGAAGTCCACGAGAATGGGACCTTCGGCCTGCAGTACGTCCTGCTCCCAGGTCGCCTGGCTCGTAGCCTGTGCACTCATCAGAGTTTCTCCTTGTTCGAGGTTCGTCGGATACAACAGCCGACCGGAGGAAAGTGTTCCCGTAGGTCAGGCGGTGATGATCTCGGCCGCTTCGGCGGCCGGGAACTCGACGGAGGCGTCTTCGAGGTCGGCGAGGAAGTGCTCGGCGTCGAGGGCGGCGACCGTTCCGGAACCGGCAGCGGTGATGGCCTGACGGTAGGTGGGGTCGATCACGTCGCCGGCGGCGAAGACACCGGGAACCGAGGTGACCGAGGAGCGGCCGTCGACCCAGATCGTGCCCTCGGCGGTGAGCTTCAGCTTGTCGTGCACGAGGTGCGTGCGCGGGTCGTTACCGATCGCGACGAAGAGACCGTCGAGGGGCAGTTCGCGCAGCGTGCCGTCTTCGGTGGAGCGCAGCTGCACGCCCTCGACCGAGTCCTTGCCGAGGATCTCGGCGACTTCGCTGTTCCAGATGAACTCGATCTTCTCGTTCGCGAAGGCGCGCTCCTGCATGATCTTCGACGCGCGGAGGGTGTCCTTGCGGTGGATCACGTAGACCTTGTCGGCGAAGCGGGTGAGGAACGTGGCCTCTTCCATCGCCGAGTCGCCGCCGCCGACGACCGCGATCGTCTTCTCGCGGAAGAAGAAGCCGTCGCAGGTGGCGCACCACGAGACGCCGTAGCCGGAGAGGCGCTCTTCGCCTTCGATGCCGAGCTTGCGGTACGCCGAGCCCGTCGCGTAGATGAGGGTCTGGGTCTCGTGCACCGTGCCGCTGCCGAGGGTGACCTTCTTGACCGGTCCGTCGAGCTCGAGCGACGCGACGTCGTCGTAGACGACCTCGGTGCCGAACTTCTCGGCCTGCTCCTGGAACTTGGCCATGAGCTCGGGGCCCTGGATGCCATCGGGGAAGCCGGGGTAGTTCTCGACCTCGGTGGTGTTCATCAGCTCACCGCCGACCTCGACCGAGCTCGCGATGAGCAGCGGCTCGAGGTTCGCGCGCGCCGCGTATATGGCGGCGGTGAAACCGGCGGGGCCGGAGCCGATGATGACGACCTGACGCATGAAATGCTCCCTGTGAGAACTGCAATGCCATCGAATGATGTCCGACAGCTTCAACCCATGGTAACCGCGCGGCATTCCCGCGACGGGAGACGCTCAGCGACCGGGCAGGAAGCGCCGGGCGAGGGCTCCGGCGGCCTTCAGTTCGGGAGCGCGGAGCAGGGCGAGGATGCCGAGGTAGACGACCACGACGACGAGTCCGACGATCGCGGTACCGAGGGCGCCCTGGAACTTGTCGGCCATCGTCCAGCCGTCGACACCGCCCAGCAGCACGAAGGCGCCCCATCCGGCGAAGCCCGCGGGGATGCCGGCGAGTGCGAAGCGGCCGATCGCGGCCATCCAGGAGCGGATCTGCAGGCCGCCGATCTTGCGGTGCAGCAGCCAGGTGGCGACGATCGTCTGCACAATGCTCGCGATCGATTGGCCGAGGGCCACGGCGGCGGCGAGCGAGGTCAGCGGGATGATGCCCGCCTCACGCAGGCCGAGAGCCCCGAGGGCCGTGCCGACGATGAGCACGCACTGGAAGATCGTGAACCAGAACGGCGTGCGGGTGTCGTCGTAGGCGTAGAAGGTGCGCTGCACGATGAACAGGATCGTGAGCGGGATGAGGCCGAACAGATAGGCGATCAGCACGAGGGCGGCCGCCTGGGCGTCGTCGGCGTTGTCGGTGAAGACGCGGGACGCGGGGATCGCGGCCGCGGCGACGGCGGCGGTGGCGGCGACGATGAAGAACAGCAGGGTGCGGATGCTCTGCGCGATGTCCGCGCGAACCTCGTCGTCTCGTCCGGCTGCCGCGTGCGCGCTGATCTGCGTGAAGTACGGGGTGCCGATCGAGAGCACGATCACCGAGTAGGGGAGCATGAAGATGAGCCAGGCGTTGGCGGTCACGGTGGCCGAGGCCCCGAGGCCCGACACCTCGCTCACGAGATAGCCCTGGTACATGCCGGCCGCAAGGCTCGCGAACGCCATGAGGAACGTCCATCCGGCGAGCCGGCCGACGTTGCCGAGACCCACACCGCGCCAGCGGAAGTCGGGCTTGAGGGCGAGTCCGGTGCGGCGCCAGAACACGAGCAGCACGAGGGCCTGCAGCGCGATGCCGAGCGTGGCGGTGCCGCCGAGCACGGTGATCATCTCGGGCGTCCAGTCGGCCGCCTTGGTGGAGACCGGGCCGAAGAGGGCGCCGAGCGCGAGGAAGCCGGCGATCGAGACGATGTTGTTGACGACGGGGGCCCACGTGAAGGGACCGAAGATCTTGCGCGCGTTGAGCGCCTCGCCCAGCATCGCGTACAGGCCGTAGAGCAGGATCTGCGGCAGGCACCAGTAGGCGAGAGCGGTGGCCAGCGCCAGCGCATCATCGCTCGCCTTGCCGGCCACGAGGTGCACGAGCCAGGGCGCGGCCGCGGTGGCGATCGCGGTCACGACCACGAGCACGACGGTGCCCAGGGTGAAGAGCTTCGAGATGAAGGCGTTGCCGCCGTCGGCATCCGCGGTGGCCTTCACGATCTGAGGGACGATCACCGCGGTGAGGATGCCGACCGAGATCAGGGAGAAGACGCTGTTCGGCAGCTGGTTCGCGTAGGTGAAGGCGTCCGCCGCCTCGGAGGCGACCGATCCCAGCACTCCGACGAGCACGATGCTGCGGAGCAGCCCCGTGATGCGGGAGACGAGGGTGCCGGCGCCGATGATCGCGCTCGCGCGCCCGAGACTGCTCACGTGGTTTCTTTCTCTCCGGATTCGTCGAGGGCCTCAGTATCCGCCGCGGCATCCGTCTCGCCACCCTCGACCGACGACTCCCGACGTCGACGGAGCACCGTGCGGATCACGCCGCCGACGATCAGCAGCACGGCGAGACCGCCGAAGATGACGAGACCGATCGTCTCCCACTCGGCGCGCACCGCGACGCGCACCGTCTGCGGACCGTCGATCAGTGCGCCGGTGGGGCTGTAGAGGTTCAGGCGCAGATCGAGCTCGCCGCTGCCGACGCGCGCAGAGACGGGAACCTTCACCCGGGCGCTGGAGTTCGCCTGCACGACGACCTCGTTGCTGCCCTGCACCTCGAGGCGGGGGTCGGTGGGCGCGACCGTCAGGCGCAGATTGACCGGCCACGGCAGGTCGTTGCGCACGCTGAACGGGAGGTCGGCGTTGGCGCTGAGCAGCTGGATCGTGCTCGACGGGGGGATGCTGACGGCGTGGAGCGTGTCGTTCGTCGCCGCACGGTGCACGGCGACGTTGGTGCTGAACTTCGTCTCGGGCACGCCGACCGCGATCTCGCGCAGCACGCGGATGCGCTCCCGGCCGAGCAGCACCTGCGGGTCGTCGAGGATCGTGGCGAAGGTGGCGAGCGTGCCCTCGTCGACCAGCATGTTCTGGAGAGCGCTGACGCGGAGGTCGTCGACGGCACCCGTGAGCGCGACGCCCGCGGCAGGAGCCGAACGCACCGACGACAGGTCGAAGCCGGGGGAGTCGACCGCGGCGATCGCCTCACGAAGCGCTGCGGCGTCTCGGGTCTCGTCGCGGTCGAGGCCGACCAGGAGCGGGCCCTGCGGCGCCGCCTGCCCGGCGAAGTAGAGCTGTGCACTCGCTGCGGCGAGCCAGCGCTGCCGGGCGCCCGAAGCCGATTCGCCCGCGGCACCGGAGATCGCGGCGGAGATCGCCTCGTCGACGACGAGCAGGTCGTGCCCGTCGGTCGTCGCGTGCGCGGTGTCGACGGCATCCGTCGCGGACGACGAGACGATCGTCGTGACCTCGCCGCCGAAGTAGGAGGTGAAAGTCGCGAGGTCTTCGGAGCGGGCGCCCGCCAACGGCCAGACGATTCCCTCGATGGCGTCGTCGATGGTCGTGAGCGCCTCGTCGTCGGGCAGCACGGGCGCGTCGGTCGCGGAGGGCGTCGGAGACGGCGTGGAGGTGCCGGGGGTCGGCGTGGCCGTCGCCGGGTTGCTCGGGAAGTTCAGGGGGTTCACGAAGGGCGCGAGGGTCGTGGGCTGCAGCAGCTCCGGCAGCTGCGCCTGCGCCTGCACCGTCGCATCGGCGTCGCCGAACTGCAGGGCGAAGCGCTCGTTGGGGAGATCGTCGAAGCGCTCGAGCCAATCGGTCGCGTTCGCCGGCGCCGAGGTGCCGAGCACCCGGATCGCCGCGACGATCGCGGGGTCGATGGCGATCACGGCCGCCGTGCCCGAGACGCCCTCGAGAGCAGCCGTGAGAGCCCCGTCGGCCGCCGTGAGCTCGGCGAGCTCGTCGGCCGTGAGCAGCACGCCGTCGGCAGGAGTCGCGGTGATGGGCACGATCACCCCGACCTGCACGGCATCGGCGGTCACGACGAGCACGCTGTCGGCCGAGACGTTGCGCGACACGAAGTCATCGCTGCCGACCGTGCCGGTGCTCGCTCCGCTCAGTCCCGCCCGGATCGGATAGACACCGGGAGCGAGCTCGGCGAGGGACTCCGGCGGGATGTCGACCGAGACGCGATCGGAGCCGCCCGCCTCGACGGCATCCGTCGCCTTCGATCCGAGCGTCTCGAACTCTCCGGGCGCCGACGTCTCATCGAGCCAGGTCGAGACGGCCGTGCCGTCGGAGAGCGGAGTGCGGTTGATCTCGACCGTGACGGTGCCGGTCGACAGGCGGGCATCGGTGTCGTTCTGCAGCGAGAGGGATGCCGTGGCCGACGCACCCGGGGTGATCCTGCCGTGCGAGCCGATCGCGACGGAGAGCTCGACGATGCCGGCATCCGTCGTCTCGTCGTCGCCGTCGGCCGCCATCGCCGGAGACGCGAGCGCGCCGAGACCGGCCGCGAGGGTGAACGCGGCCGCCGCGCTCGTGAGTCGCCGAAGACGCGCACGGAGGCGTCTGTCGGGGGTGCTCGCGGTCATGAAGGTCTTCCTCGAACGCCCGGGAAGAGGGCGGAATCGTGAGTACTGACCTTGTGATTCTAGAAGGCGCGCCGGAGGAGAACCCTGAAGACGCGTAGAGTGACGGCCGTGTCCGCCTCTGCCATGCCCGTTCCCGACCCGCTCGGATGCGCTTCGCTCGCCGCCGACCTCGACGCCGCCGACCTGCGCTCCGCACCGTTGCGCCGCCTGTGGGGCGAAGAGGCCGACGACGCCCTGGCCCGCGGCATGCGCGAGCCCATCCTGCGCGCGATCGAGGGTGACGAGAGAACTCTCGCGACCCTGGGGCGCTTCTTCGTGCTCGGGATGCCGCAGCCGCGACGCTCCGTCGAGGAGGCGCTTCCACGTCTCGGCGTCGACGGGCTGACGGCTCTCGGTCTCGCCACGGCATCCGACACCGTCGTCACGCCCACCGCGCTCCTGCGCCCGCAGTCGTTCGTCGACGCGGACGGGGTCGGGGAGTGGTGGATCGCGAGCGACCTCGACGAGGTCGCGCTCGGCACCGCGCTGCCCGCCGACCACGTGCTCGGAGTGGGCGGCGCCTCGCGCACCCTCGCCGAGATCGTCGTGCCGATCGAGGTGGAGCGCGCGCTCGACCTCGGCACCGGATGCGGCATCCAGGCGCTGCTCGTATCGCGCCGTGCCGGACGGGTCGTCGCGACCGACATCTCCTCTCGGGCCCTGGCCTACGCCGAGCTCAACGCACGACTGAACGGGATCGGCAACATCGAGTTCCGTCTGGGCAGCATGTTCGAGCCCGTCGCGGGGGAGGCTTTCGACCTGATCGTCTCGAACCCGCCCTTCGTCATCACGCCGCGCACCGAGGGCGTGCCCGAGTACGAGTACCGCGACGGCGGACTCATCGGAGACGCGCTCGTCGAACAGTTCGTGCGCACCGCACCCGCCTTCCTCACCGCGGGCGGAAGCGCCCAGCTGCTCGGCAACTGGGAGTCGCGCGACGGGGTGAAGGGCCTGGCGCGGTTGGACGCCTGGGTGCCGGGCGACCTCGACCTCTGGGTCGTCGAGCGGGAGGAGCTCTCGCCCCTCGCCTACGCCGAGCTGTGGATCCGCGACGGCGGCACCACCCCGCGCGATGCGGAGTTCACGCCGCTGCTCACCGCCTGGCTCGACGACTTCGCCGCACGCGGGGTGACCGCGATCGGCTTCGGATACGTGCTCATCCGTCGCGGAGACGCCCCCGTGCTCCGACGCAGCGAGCACGTCGGCCAGGCCGTGTCGGGTGTGGGCGAGGCGCTGGGCCGCGGACTCGTGGCGCACGACCTGCTCGCGAGCGGAATTCCCGCGACCCTCGTCACGGCATCCGATGTCACCGAGGCCCGGCACCTGCTGCCCGGCAACGACGACCCCAGCGTGATCGAACTGCGTCAGGGCGGCGGCTTCGGACGCACGGTGAACGTCGACCCGGCGCTCGCCGCATTCGTGGGCGCCTGCGACGGCGAGCTGACGGTCGGGCAGATCGCCGCGGCCCTCGCCGACCTCTTCGACGTTCCGCTCGCCGATCTCTGGGCCGAGCTGGAGCCGCGCATCCGGGCGCTGCTGATCGACGGGTTCCTCGCGGCGGAATAACCCGCGGCATCCATGCGTTCGAATACACCATGAAGGCTTTCGGATTCCTCTCGTTCGGTCACTACGCCGATGTCCAGGGTTCGGCGACCCGCACCGCGGGCGACATGCTGAAGCAGACCATCGAGATCGCCGAGGGCGCCGATGAGATCGGGGTGAACGGCGCCTACGTGCGCGTGCACCACTGGGCCCGCCAGGCCGCCTCGCCCATGCCGCTGCTGTCGGCGATGGCCGCGCGCACGAAGCGCATCGAGGTCGGCACCGGCGTGATCGACATGCGCTACGAGAACCCGTTCCAGTTCGCCGAGGAGGCGGCCGCCCTCGACCTGATCGCCGACGGACGCATCGCGCTCGGCGTGAGCCGTGGGTCACCCGAGACGGCTCTGCGCGGCTACGAGACGTTCGGCTTCCACGACGAGGAGGATCCCGAGCGCGGCGGTGTGATGGCCCGCGAGAAGTTCGACCTCTTCCTGCGCGCGATCGACGGCGAGGGCCTCGCCCCGGGCGACCCTCGGATGGTCGGCGCCGGACGCTACCTGCAGATCGAGCCGCAGTCGCCCACGCTCCGCGACCACATCTGGTGGGGCTCGGGATCGCGGGCCACCGCCGAGGAAACCGGGCGCAAGGGCCTCAACATGATGAGTTCGACGCTGCTCACCGAGGCCACGGGCGTGCCGTTCCACGAACTCCAGAGCGAGCAGATCGCGCTGTTCCGTGCGGCCTACAAGGAGGCCGGTCACACCGGCTCGCCGCGCGTCTCGGTGAGCCGCAGCGTCTTCCCGCTGATCACCGACATGGACCGGGCGTACTTCGGTCTGCGCAGCGAGGACAGCGGCGACCAGATCGGCATCATCGACGGTTACCGGTCGACCTTCGGCAAGACCTACGCCGCCGAACCCGACGTGCTCATCGAGCAGCTGAAGAACGACTCGGCCGTCATGGCCGCCGACACCCTGCTGCTCACGATCCCGAACCAGCTCGGCCCCGCATACAACCTGCACGTGCTCGAGTCGTTCGCGAAGCACGTCGCGCCGGCGCTCGGCTGGAAGCCGAACACCGAGGGCCCGGTGCAGGGCGACCCCGTCGTCTGAGACGCGGCGGGCGCGGCATCCGTTCCCGGTTCGGCGTCTCGAGGGCGGGCGTTCGCCGGGGCCGGCCGGCCGTTGACACGGCGCGCGGGATGGTCGACAGTGGGTTCGCCGTGTCGGATGCCGCGGCATCCGCTCCTCGGACATCGGAGAACCCATGACCCGCGTTCGCGTCGATCTCAACATCTCTCTCGACGGCTTCGCCACGACCACCGACCAGACCCCGGAGAACCCGTTCGGCGAGGACTGGGGTCGTCTCACGGCGGCGTATGCCGCGACGCGCACGTTCCGTGAGCGGGTGTTCCACGACACGAGCGGTGCGGGCACGACCGGGGTCGACGAGAAGTACGCCGCACGCTATTTCGAGAACATCGGCGCCGAGGTCATGGGCGCCGGGATGTTCGGTCTGCACGCGAACCCCGACGACCCCGACTGGCGCGGCTGGTGGGGCGACGAGCCGCCCTTCCACGCGGCGGTGTTCGTGCTCACGCACACTCCGCGCGAGCGCATCGAGTTCGCGAACGGCACGTCGTTCGAGTTCATCGACGCGGCGCCCGAAGAGGCGTTGCGACGCGCGGTCGAGGCTGCGGAGGGTGCAGACGTGCGGGTGGGCGGCGGAGCGACGACCGTGCGCGAATACCTGCGCGCGGGTCTCGTCGACGAGCTGCACGTCGGCATCACCCCGATCCTCATCGGCAGCGGCATCCGCTTGTGGGACGACCTGCGCGGACTCGAGTCCGGATACTCCGTCGCGTCGGAGACGGCCGAGTCGGGGGTCGTGCACCTGACGTTCTCGCGCGCGAACTGACCGCCGATCAGGCGGAAGTTCTTCTTCGCCTCGCTGGTATACCGATGTAGCCTGGCGCCATGCGCGCGAAGCGAAGCAGCATCGTCATCGGAGTCCTGGCCCTGGTGGCTGCCGTCGCGGTGGTCGCGAGCCCCGCGTCGGCCGCGACCACGACCCAGTGGGCGACCTGGCAGCCACTGACCGGCACGAGCGGTGCGTATGCGACCTCGGTGCAGATCACTCCCGACCCGTCCATGGTCGCGATCGTCACCAGTACCTCGCGCTCCGGCCAGGTCGGCGTGATCTCGGGCGCATCGACGTGGCTCTCGCAGGGCACCCCCGTCGGCGCGAAGTACGGATCCAGCCGGGACCAGCCCTATCTGAACCTGCGCCCGCAGGCCGACACCCCCACCGGATCGTCGACGACGACGTACTCCTTCCTCGACCCGACACCCACCGCAGGCTGGACCTTCGTGCTCGGCGACATCGACGCCGACTCCGTGCGCATCCAGGCCACCGGTCCCGACGGACAGGCGCTCACCGCCGACGAGCTCGGGTTCCGCGGCGGCTTCAACTACTGCGCTCCCGGCGTGGTCGGCAAGCCGTCATGCACCGGATCGGCCACCGATGTGCCCACCTGGGACGACACGACCCTCACGCTGACCGGCAACGCCGGTGCGGTCGACACCTCGGGTGCGGCGGCCTGGTTCGAACCCTCCGCTCCCATCACGACCCTGAGCTTCGTCTTCACCCGCCGCTCGGGTCTGCCGGTGTACCAGACGTGGTTCGCCTCGCTCGCGCGCGACGTCAGCGGAACCGTCGTCGACGACGCCGATGCACCGCAAGCGGATGTGGATCTCATACTGACCGATGCGAACGGTCGGGTCGTCGCCTCGACGACGACCGGCGCCGATGGCACCTATTCCTTCCCCGGCATCCAAGGCAGCGGCGGGTACACCGTGCGAGTGAGCGCACCCGAGGGAAAGATCGCGGAAGGCCCCTCGACCCGACCCGTCGACCTCAGTGAGACGGATGCCGTCGGCGTCGACTTCGTCGTGCGCGACATCGTGCCGGTCGCGGTCTCCGGACGGGTGGTCGACGAGAGCGGCAACGGTGTCGGCGGGGTCACCGTGGTCGTCGACGGGACCGAGCTCACCGCGATCACGGAGTCGGACGGGCGGTACCTCTTCGACACCGTGCCCGTCGGTGACCACGTGGTGCGCGTCATCCCACCGGGCGGCTTCTCGACCGCCGCCGACACGCGCTCGATCTCGGTGCCGGAGGACAGTGAGGAACCGATCACCATCCCGCCGGAAGAAGACTTCGTGCTGCTGACGAACGCCGATCTGAGTGGCGTCGTCACATCGCCGGCGACGGGTATCGGCGTGAGCGGGGCGGTGGTGACCGTCACCGACCCCGACGGGAACATCGTCGCGACGACCGTGACCCGCCCGCTCGGGGAGTACACGATCCCGCGCCTTCCCCCGGGTGACTACACGGTCACGATCGCGCCGCCGAGCGGCTATGCGCCACTCGGACCCACCAGCGCGACGGTCGAGCTCGGCAGTGAGTCGCTGACCGACGTGAACTTCGAGCTCGCGCTGCTGGGGAGCTTCTCGGGAACCGTGCGGGATGCATCGGGTGCCCCGGTCGCCGGGGTCGCCCTCACGCTCGAGGGTCCGGGGGGAACGCGGCAGCTCGTGTCGGCGGAAGACGGCTCCTACAGCCTCGGCGGTCTCGCGCCGGGAGACTACGTCCTGACGGTCGTCCCGCCCGAGGGCACGCAGGCGGTCGACTTCGCGCGCCGCTCGTTCGGTTTCCTGCCACAGGGCGGCGGCACCGTCATCGCCCAGGACTTCGTGCTCGCCGCGGTCGTGGTCGAGCCCAGCCCGTCGCCCGATCCTGACCCGCCGACGACGCCCGTCGTACCGCCGGCGCCGGGCACGGGTGGTGCGGGCACCGGAACCCTCCCCGGAACGGGCCTCGGCCCCGAGACCTTCGCGTGGGCGGCCGGCGGAGCAGTCGTGCTGCTGCTCGGTGCGACGCTGCTCATCGTGTCGCGTCGGCGGGCGCGCGGTCGCGACGAGGGGTGAGGCATCCGTTCTTCGCGTTCACAACTCCTGAGAATTTGGGCGTTCAAGGCCGGATTCGATGTGTTCGGAGTGCTGAAGCAGTTTTCTCCGGAGTTATGGACGCCCGGCCGGGTGCACCAGCCGGAACAGCTCGCACACGACCGGCATATCCGGCGCGAAACCCCGCGGATTCTCGGAGTGCGCGCGCCAGTACCGCTCGTGCGCGGCGCGCCAGTACTCGAGCGTGCGGTCGCCCTCGCCCTCGGCGTGGGCATGCGCGGCCTCGACCTCGTCGAAGGGGACGATGCGGATGCTCGTCGTCTCGATCACCGCGCGCGGTGCTCCGGTGCCGTCGAGGATGATGCTCAGCTCGCCCTCGACGGGGAGTGGATCGCCTGCGGCTTCGTAGTCCCAGACCGACGAGGCGGTCCCCGTCTTGATGCCCTCGAGCACCAGGGCCAGCAGGTCATCCGCGTGCGCGGGGGTCGCGCCGAAGGCCCAGGCCAGGGGCACGGCGGTGGGAAGCTCCGGATGCTCCGACCGCACCTCTTCCCAGAACGAGGCGAGGGCGGTGGGGTCGGCGGTGATCATGACCTCAGCCTAGGCATCCGATCAGGAGGCGGGCGGCCCGAACAGCTCCTCGCCGTGCTCGTGCAGCAGACGGTAGGCATCGGCGAACGTCTCGGGGTCGGGCTCTCCGGGCTTCCCGTAGCGCGACAGCAGCAGTCCGAGGAGTCCCCGCGCGGGCGGTGTGAGGGGCTTCATGCCGGAGGGGTCTCCCGGCTTCGGCTCGAGCTCTTCGGGGTTCGGCGGCGTGTAGGCGGGAGTCGTGACGGGCCAGTCCGAAGGATGCCGCGGCTGATCGAGGTTGATGGCCTCGAACAGCGTGTTCGCCGAGGCGTCGCGGTCGTTGAGAGGCTTCAATCCGTGGAGCCGCGAGAGAGTGGCGGTGACGGTGCCGTGATGCATCTCGTCGTGCACGATCGTGCCGCGCTTCGTGTACGCCGACACGGCGATCGCGGGAACGCGGCATCCGAGGCGGTCGAAGGTGAACCCCATCTCGCCGGCACCGGTGTCGGCGGTCGGCTTGGTCGCGGCGGGCGGCGGCACGTGGTCGTAGCATCCGCCGTGCTCATCGAAGGTGATGAGCAGCAGGGTGTTGACCGCGTTCGACCCCTTCGGTGAGGCGCTCGTGCGCACGGCCTCGTAGATGTCGTGGATGAGCCGGTCGCCGGCGCGCACGTCGGAGATCGCACTGTCGTAGACCGGCTCTCCGTCGACCGTGCTCTCGCGGGGCGAGCCGAACGGCGGGTGGAAGTCGTTGTGGTCGTAGACCATGCGCGGCTCGATGAACGCGTAGGCGGGGAGGGTGCCGTTCTTCGTGTCGGCGTAGAAGTCCTCCATGGTGCCGAAGTGGTCGGTGCGCCAGTACTTCTCGAGCACGGCGGCATGCAGCATCCCGGTGAACGAGACGAGCTGCAGCTTGTCGATGTAGATCTTCCAGCTCAGCTTCTTCTCTTCGAGCCGGTTGAAGACGGTCGGGGCGGCGGGCGCATCGAGCCACTTCTTGTAGCCGCCGCCTGCCTGGTTGGTGACGAAGCCGTGCGAGGTCGACGCGTGGAAGAAGGAGCGGTTGCAGAAGGTCTGCGAGGGCACGCCGGCGTACCAGTGGTCGAAGACCGCGAACTCGCTCGCGAGGGTCGAGAGCACCGGCAGCATCTCGGGCGAGAACGAGCCCATGATGCGCGCGGCCTCTTCGGGCTTCGGCTCCGTGCCCTTGCGCAGGCGACGGAAGTTGATGATGTAGTCCTCGAGGAACCCCGACATCGTGGCCTTCTCACCGTGCGTCGGGGCGTTGAACGGGGCGGTCATCTCGTCGACGAACAGATCGGCGTTTCCCTTCGGGTCGACCGTGCCGAAGATCTGCGTGTTGACGTGCGGGTATTCCTCGCCCGGGTCGGGATCGGGCAGGCTCATGATGCGATCGGTGTCGCCGGTGTACACGTGGGCGTCGACGACGGTGCCATCGGATGCCGTGTTGCTGTGCTTCCCGAACGCGAGCCCCTCGAACGTCTCGCCGGCCGGCAGCGTCTGCTGCGAGTACAGGTAGCCGAGCAGGTTGTCGAAGGAGCGGTTCTCGCCCATGACGACGACGAGGTGGTCGAACCCGGGTTCGCTGCGCGGGGTGAGGGCGGCGAAGGGGTCGGGTTCGGACGCGAACCCGTTACGGGAATTCTGCGCGGCGACGGATGCGCCGATGGCCGCTCCGGCCGCACCGCCGACGACGGCGCCGGCGAACGCGGCCCCACCCATCTTGAGGAACCCGCGCCGCGACGGGGTGCGGGCGGCGTGGGGATTCCGGTCGGATGCCGGATCGGATGCCGGGGGAGGGGTGCTGTCGTCGGCCATGGGGTGATCCTATGGCGGGGACGTCGGCGGCGGAATGCTGGAACGCATCCCGTCGCATCGGTACCGTGGATGCATGAGCCACGCGGGAGACTCCTCTGTCGATGCACGGGTCAGAGCCGTCGAGAAGGACTACCTCTCGCGCCAGACCCGCCTCTTCATCACGTTCGCGCTGATCGAGGGGCCGGTCCTGCTTCTCGGAGCAGTGCTCATCTACGGGTTCGAGCTCATCGACCCCGAGGTCGGCATCTGGTTCCTCGTCGCGGTGGCCGTGATCGGCGGCGGCGTGCTGAGCATGATGCTGCTGCGCCTCATCCAGGGCCGGGTGCAGGCGATCGACCGGGCGCGGGGCGAGAACCCGCTGTTCTGAGGGCACGACCACACCGCCCGACTACGCTGGAACCCATGCTCAACATGGCCGAAGGCCTCGACCGTCTCGGCGCGCTCGCCGCGCATCCGGTGGTGCGCACCCTCGCCACGGCGTTCGCGGATGCCGGGTTCGACCTGGCCGTCGTCGGCGGTCCCGTGCGCGATGCGCTGCTGGGGCGTCCGACCCACGACCTCGACTTCACGACCGATGCTCGGCCCGACGACATCCTGCGCATCGTCACCCCGATCTCGACCGCGCAGTGGGACATCGGCCGCGCGTTCGGCACGATCGGTGCGCGCGTGCAGAAGGAGCAGGTCGAGATCACGACCTACCGCGCCGACAGCTACGACGGGGTGACGCGCAAGCCCACCGTCGAGTTCGGCGACACGATCGACGCCGACCTGGTGCGCCGAGACTTCACGGTCAACGCGATGGCGCTGCAGGTGCCCTCGGTGAAGCTCGTCGACCCGACCGGCGGGGTCGAAGACCTCATCGCGGGAGTGCTCCGCACCCCGACCGACCCCGACGTCTCGTTCAGTGACGACCCGCTGCGCATGCTGCGGGCCGCCCGGTTCAGCGCACAGCTCGGCTTCCGCATCGACGACGACACCGCCGACGCGATCACGCGGCTGCGGGCGACGCTCGAGATCGTCAGCCCCGAGCGCATCCAGTCCGAGCTCGTGCGCCTCATGCAGACCGACGACCCGGTGCGCGGCATCCGCGCTCTCGTCGAGACCGGACTGATCGATGAGTTCCTGCCCGAGGTGAGCGCCCTCAAGCTCGAGGTCGACGAGCACCACCACCACAAGGACGTCTACGAGCACTCCCTGACGGTGCTGCGCCAGGCGATCTCGCTCGAGCACTCCCGGCATCCGGGTGCCGAGCCCGACGTGGCGCTGCGCATCGCGGCTCTGCTGCACGACATCGGCAAGCCCCGCACCCGCAAGCTCGAAGACGGCGGAGCGGTCACGTTCCACCACCACGACATCGTCGGCGCCCGCATGGCGCGCAAGCGCCTGCAGGCCCTGCGGTTCGACACCGCCACGACGGATGCCGTCGCCACCCTCATCGAGCTGCACCTGAGGTTCTTCGGCTACGCCGAGGGCGCCTGGACGGATGCCGCGGTGCGCCGTTACGTGCGCGATGCGGGCCCCCTGCTCGAACGCCTGCACATCCTCACCCGTGCGGATGTGACCACGCGCAACAAGCGCAAGGCGGCGCGACTGTCGTCGGCGTACGACGACATCGAGTCGCGCATCGCGGCGCTCGCCGAACAGGAGCAGCTCGACGCGATGCGTCCGGAACTCGACGGCAATCGCATCCAGGAGGTGCTCGGCATCCGTCCCGGTCGCGAGGTCGGCGAGGCCTACAAGTTCCTGCTCGACCTGCGCCTCGACGAGGGCGTGCTCGGTCCGGAGGTCGCCGAGGAGCGTCTGCGCGCCTGGTGGGCGGCGCGCGCCTGAGCCGCCGAGGCGGGCGGTGGTGGCGGCGGCGGACGGTCTTTCGCCTCGCGGCAGAACCTCCTCGATCACCCGTGGGAGGGTTCCCACGGGCGACCTCGGCTCCTACACTGGGAGCACGCTCCACCCCCGAGGAACGGAGTCCCTGTGCCGTCGCAGTGGCAGTCTTCGCCTGAGGCCTCTCGCCTGATCATCGAGCGTGCGCACGAAGAGCTGCTCGCCGGCAACCTCGATGACCAGCGCCTGCAGCAGGTGCGCCCGCTCGTGCGGGCGTCGTGGGAGCGGTCGTGGCGCGGACGCGTCGGCCCCGAGAGCCCGCCCGCGCTCGAACTCGGCCTCGACGAGCTCGAGGAGTATCGGCGTGCGCACCCGCTCGCCGCCGTCATGGACACGATCCGCGGCCTGCTGCTGCCGGGCACTCCGGAAGACGCGGGAGTGGTGATCGCGATCGGCGACCAGGCCGGTCGACTGCTGTGGATCGAGGGAGACCGCCAGCTGCAGAGCCTCACCGACGACATGGGTTTCGTCGCGGGCGCGAACTGGGCGGAGGATGCCGTCGGCACGACCGCCCCGGGCACCGCGCTCGCCCTCGGACAGCCGGTGCAGATCCGCGGCGCCGAGCACTACAACCGCCTGGTGCACCCGTGGTCGTGCACGGCGGCACCGGTGCGCGACCCCGAGACGCAGCGCGTGCTCGGAGTGATCGACATCACGGGTGGTTCGGAGGTCGTGACCCCGCAGGCGCGACTGCTCGTGGATGCAACCGCCCGTGCCGTCGAGTCCGAACTGCTGATCACCCGCCTGCGCGCCCGGGCCGAGGTGGCGCCCCGGGTGCACCCTGCGCCGACGCGCACCCGCGCCGCGGCGCGCGCGACCCTGCACGTGCTCGGGCGCGACAGGGCGCGGCTCGAGACGGCATCCGATCATGAGGAATCGGTCATCGAGCTCAACGCCCGCCACGCGGCCATCCTGCTGATGCTCGCCGTCCACCGGCAGGGGCTGTCGGCCGAGCGCCTCACCGAGCTCGTCTACGGCGCCGACGTCTCGCCCGACACGCTGCGCCCCGAGATGGTGCGGCTGCGCAAGGTGCTCGAGCAGCGGATGCCGGAGCTGGTGCCCGAGTCGAGACCGTACCGTTTGCCCGTGACCCTCGACACCGACGCACAGGACGTGATGTCGCTGCTCGACCGCGGCGCGCACCGGGTCGCGCTCACCGCCTACCGGGGTCCGGTGCTGCCCGAGTCGGCCTCGCCCGGGGTCGAGGAGTTCCGTGAGACGGTGCGGGCGGCGCTGCGGGAGGCGATGCTGTCGGAGGCGAGCCTCGACGTGCTGCTCTCGTACGCCGAGATCCCCGAGGGGCAGTCGGATGCCGAGGCGCTGCGCCTCGCGCTCGAGATGCTGCCGGCACGCTCGCCGAAGCGGCCCGGACTGGTCGCCCGGATCGAGCGACTCGAGCGCGCGCAGGCCTGAGGAGCATCCGCAACCGGGCGCAACGTTGCGCACCCGGGTGCAACGTCGCGCGACCTACCTTCGGAGGACAGCCGCGCACCGAGGCGCGGCCCAGCCCGAGGAGTCACGATGACCATCGTCGAAGAAGACGTGTCCACTGCCTACGCCGCCCCGGGTCAGCCGGGATCCCTGGCCGACTACCGCCCCCGCTACGGCCATTACATCGGAGGCGAGTTCGTCGAACCCGCGAAGGGCCAGTACTTCGAGAATGTCAGCCCCGTCAACGGCAAGCCGTTCACCGAGGTCGCCCGGGGCACGAGTGAAGACATCGACCGCGCGGTCGACGTCGCCTGGAAGGCCTTCGCCTCCTGGGGCAAGACGAGTCCCGCCGAGCGCTCGGTCATCCTGAACAGGATCGCCGACCGCATCGAGCAGAACCTCGAGCGCATCGCCGTCGCCGAGACGTGGGAGAACGGCAAGCCGGTGCGCGAGACGCTCGCCGCCGACATCCCGCTCGCGGTCGACCACTTCCGCTACTTCGCGGGTGTGCTGCGGGCGCAGGAGGGCGGCATCAGCCAGCTCGACGAGAACACCGTCGCGTACCACTTCCACGAACCGCTGGGTGTGGTCGGGCAGATCATCCCGTGGAACTTCCCGATCCTGATGGCCGTCTGGAAGCTGGCCCCGGCGCTCGCCGCGGGCAACTGCGTCGTCATCAAGCCGGCCGAGCAGACACCGGCATCCCTCCTGTTCCTGTTCGAGATCATCGGCGACCTGCTGCCCGCGGGCGTCGTGAACATCGTCAACGGCTTCGGCATCGAGGCCGGCGCCCCGCTCGCGCAACACAAGCGCATCCGCAAGGTCGCTTTCACGGGCGAGACGACGACCGGCCGGCTCATCATGCAGTACGCCTCGCAGAACCTCATCCCGGTGACGCTCGAGCTCGGGGGCAAGAGCCCGAACGTGTTCTTCGAAGACGTCGCGCGCTCGACCAGCGACCCGTTCTACGACAAGGCACTCGAAGGCTTCACGATGTTCGCGCTCAACCAGGGCGAGGTCTGCACCTGCCCGTCGCGGGCGCTCATCCAGCGATCGATCTACGACGGATTCCTCGCCGACGGGCTCGAGAGGGTCGGGAAGGTCATACAGGGCAATCCGCTCGATCCCGCGACGATGATCGGTGCCCAGGCATCCAACGACCAGCTCGAGAAGATCCTGAGCTACATCGACATCGGAAAGCAGGGCGGTGCGCGGCTGCTCACGGGCGGCGAGCGGGTCGACCTCGGCGGCGATCTCAGCGAGGGCTACTACGTCGCGCCGACCGTGTTCGAGGGCACCAACGACATGCGCATCTTCCAGGAGGAGATCTTCGGCCCGGTGCTGTCGGTCACCTCGTTCGACGACTTCGACAACGCGATCGACATCGCCAACGACACCCTCTACGGGCTGGGCGCGGGGGTGTGGAGCCGCAGCGGCGACACCGCCTACCGCGCGGGTCGGGCGATCGAGGCCGGGCGCGTGTGGACCAACACCTACCACCAGTACCCGGCGCACGCCGCGTTCGGCGGGTACAAGCAGTCGGGCGTCGGTCGCGAGAACCACAAGATGATGCTCGACCACTACCAGCAGACGAAGAACCTCCTCGTCTCGTACGCGGAGGGCCCGATGGGCTTCTTCTGATGGTCGACATCGGCACCTACCAGCGGGTCGCGGTGACGGATGCTGCGGCATCCCTCATCCGCGACCTCACGGCGCAGCACGGCCCGCTCATGTTCCATCAGTCGGGCGGATGCTGCGACGGCTCGTCGCCCATGTGCTACCCGGTGGGGATGTTCCTCACCGGGCCGGGCGACGTGCAGCTCGGGAGTCTCGACGTCGGGCTGGACGCAGAGGTCGAGGTCTTCATGTCGGAGTCGCAGTTCGAGTACTGGAAGTACACGCACCTCACCATCGACGTCGTGCCGGGGCGCGGTGCGGGGTTCTCGGTGGAGGGGCCGACCGGGATGCGGTTCCTGATCCGGTCGCGGATGCTCGACGACGCCGAGCTGGAGTACTTCGGGTTGGCGTGAGGTTCGCGGACGTCCCTTAGTCTCGTCGCTGCGCTCCTCGCTCAGGAACCGGTTCCTGAGCGAGCGAAGCGAGACGAAGGGCCTTCGACAGGCTCAGGGCCCCGGGCTCTTGCGACGGACGAGACGGAAGCGACTCGCGAGCCAGACCAGTGCGCCGAGGGCGAGCAGGGCGGCGAGGAGCCCGGCGACATGCGCCGCGAGCACGGCGGGGCCGTGCGACGGCAGGAGGAATCCGTACGGCACCCAGCCGTCGGTCGCGCCGCGGATGAGCACGACGACGATCCACACGAGCGGGTAAACCGTGACGACCCAGAGGTGTCGCCAGGCCAGCGACGGGCGGTCGCGGATCAGCAGCCAGTCGAGCGCGACGAGCAGCGGGAAGACGGCGTGCAGCACCGCGCTCACCCACGCCGGCGCCGATCCGGTGCCCGGCACGATCAGGTTGTAGATCACGGCCACGAGCAGCATGCAGGTGACGGCGACTCCGCGCGCGTACGACAACCAGAGCGGATGCCGTCGACCGCGCAGCGCGAGCGCTCCGGACGCGAGGAGCAGGGCGCTCGTGAGCAGGCTCGTGAGGTTCGTGAAGTATCCGAAGTAGTCGATCAGGCTCGTGCGCCCGGCGCTGATGCCCAGCAGATAGGTGTGGACGAGCACGGTGATGACGGAGAGCCCGACGACGATTCGGGTGAGGCCGACGGCGCGCGAGGGGACGGGTGCGGGTGCGTCGGGCATGACGTTCACCCTAGTGAGGGTGGGCCCTTCGTCTCGCTGCGCTCGCTCAGGAACCGCGTGGAGCGCGGACGCGACCGACTGTTCGTGAAGACTGAATAACTGTGCAACGAAATGCAACGTGGCCCGGCATACCATTTTCACAAGCGCCGATATACCGCTTGTCCCCAGCAGGCGAAGGCGTTGACGGCAAAGGCCGTCTGCAGAGGGAGAGTCGAACTTCTTCTGATCCCGAGGGGGGATGGGGTGGGCGCTGGTCCCCAGAACGGCACCCACCCCCACACTCGATACCGGCGTCCGCCGAACCGGGTCAGCGCATCGACATGAACGCGTACGCGACGCCGATGAGGATCACGATGACGAGCGGGATCCACGTCACCCGGCGCTTCAGTCGTCGGCCCTGCGGGGCGACGCCCGGTGGGGGAGTGAGCAGCCCGGCCGGCGGCGCGAACGGCAGGGGTGCGGATGCCGCGGCACCCGGCGCGACGGCATCCGATATCTGCCGATGCTGCGCACGCAGGCGGTCGTCGCGCCAGCGCGCCCACTGGTCGAACTTCGTCATCAGCGCACCGACGACGCCGAACAACCAGGCCCACGTCGCCGGGTCGAGCGTCGACGCCTGGCGCCTCGTGTAGAGGAACATCCAGTCGTCGACGATCTCGACATCGAGCTGGGCGGCATGGTCGATGAACCGCGCCATGATGTCGGGCGTGAAGAGGTAGAGGGCGTCCTGCTCATACCCCTCGGGGCAGTACAGCGTGAAGTGCCGGTCGAAGTCTCCCTCGAGCGACAGGCGCTGCGCGCGCTGGAACGACGCCGGCAGGTTCGAGCCGAAACCGTTGTTGCCGAGCGCGTCGAGCACGATGTTCGGCAGCGGCACGTCGAGTTTCACGGCGATGTAGCCCCAGCGGTACGTGGTCGAGCTCTTGCCGTGCTTGACCGTGTACTGGTAGTTGCCGAACTCGACGAACCGCGGCTGCGTTCCGCGCACCAGGTCGGTCGCCAGCCGCCCCGAGCCGAGGCTGAAGATCATGCCCGGCAGCGGCGGGTTCGCGATGCGCTCGGTGTAGCTCATGCCGTTCGCCTGAGCGAACATGCCGATCCGATAGCGGCGGATGCGGTTGGCGCGCACCGTGAAGAACGTGATCACGGCGGCGGCGCCCAGGGCGAGCACCAGGAGCACGGCGAAGATCGAGGCGCCCGTCGACCCTCCCGTGCGCAGGGTGCTGGTGACGACTCCGCCGAGCACGACGACGCCCACGAGAGCGGCGAATCCGAGCGCGATGACGCCGATCACCGTTCCGGCGATCGTGCCGGCGGACGCCGGAGCGCGTCGTGCCTTGAGGTCGGCCGTGAACGCCCCGACCGCCCGCGGATCGACCGGGCCGGTCAGTGCGCGGGCGTCGAAGGCGGATGCCGGATGCTGCGGCGAACTCATCGATTCACCTCGTCGGAATCCCAGGTCAGCGCAGAACCCTCACCCAGCGGGAGGGCCTCGATGCGGTCGTCGGTGCACAGCGCGCGGATGAGGTCGCCGGACCCGGCGATGACGGTCGAGTCGGCGTCGATCTCGGTGACCATCACCCAGGCCCGGTCCTCGGGCCAGATCAGATTCGGACTCTGCGCGTAGGCGGGGAAGCCGTCCTGTTCGGACGGGCGGTCGCGCCACGGCGCGTCGAGCACCCAGTCCGGGTCGGCGAACGCGCGCGGCCCGGCGGAGAAGAGCACGTGGGCACGGTCGGGCAACTCCAGCCGCGGTCCTTCGGAGACCTCGCGGGGCAGCAGACCCTCCTGCCAGGTCGGCTTGCGGAAGACGTTGTTGAACGGATCGTGCGTGCTGCGTCCGAGCATCGCCTGGTGGTGCGGGTCGTCGCCTCCGGACGGACCGAACAGGCCCGGATTCGCGGGCATGCCGAGGTGGCCCACGAGGTTGCCCCACCCCTCCCAGAGCGCTGCGAACCCGGCATCCGGCGTCGAGGTGTGCGCGGCGAGCACGTCGGCCACCACGGGCAGGAGCGACGGATCGAGCTCGCCCTCGGTCGGGGCGTCGAACTCGCGGCCGTCCGGGGCGATGCGCGTGCGCCAGTCGCCGGCCATCGGAGTGCGCACGAGGCGATGCCACTGCGCGAGCGCATGCATCGTCGTGCCGAACGCCGCAGCGGTCTCGGCCCAGGTGACCTCGGCGTCGACGAACTCGCCCTGCAGGCGCTCGCGCTCGGCGTTCGGCATCCGTTCCCACTCCTCGGGAGCGGGGACCGCCCGACCGGGGAGTGACCGGGTGAAGCCCCGATGGAACACGCGCGCATAGGCCTCGAACCCGTGCGGGACCGCGGCGTGCATGGTTCCCGTGCGAGTGTCGAGCCGCGCCCGCAGCCAGTCGCCGACGGTCGGGTTCGCGATCCACTCCATGCGACCACGGTACCCGGGAGGTGTGATGCGCCCGCCATAATCGAAGGGTGACTGCGACTGCAACCCTTCCCTCGCTCGATGGCCGCCGCTTCCGGATGATCTCGTCCACGACCTCGGCGGTCGACCCCGAGGCTCCGAGCATCTTCGAGTATTTCGAGAAGGACGGTGCGATCTGGGGCGGGTACACCGGCGACACGGTGACCTTCGGCAAGTTCGTGGGGACCCGCACCGCCGACACGATCTGGGTGTCGTTCGTGCACGTGCTCGTGGCCGACGGCCAGGTCGTCACGGGCGACGGGGAGAGCGAGCTCGAGCTCACCGACGACGGACTCATCCGCCTCGTCGAGCACTACGAGATGCACGGCCTGCCGCAGCTGAGCGTGTGCGAGGAGATCCCCGCCTGACCGGGTCAGCGGGGCGGTAGCGCGTCGCGCCCGGGGGATGCCGGCGTCCAGCGCGTCATGCCGAGGGGGATCTCGGCGTGACGCTCGGGGATGTCGGAGGGCAGCAGGTAGGGCCGACGGATGACCTCGTCGAGCACCACGACGCTGACGACGGTGCGCACCTCGGGCAGCTGCGCGATGACCCCGGTCGAGAACTCGTGCACGCCGCTGACGTCGACGGCGCGGATGAGCAGCATGGCATCGTGCTCGCCGGTCGTGATCGCGCACCACTCGACGTCGGGCATCTCGCTCACGCGATCACGGAACGACGCCCAGGCCTGCGGCAGCACCGTGACGAAGACGAGGGCGCCGATGGAGAGACCCGCCTTGGCCTGATCGACCCGGGCGCTGAACCCGGTGATCACGCCGTCGCTCACCAATGATTCGACTCGCGAATAAGCGCTGGCGCGGGATATCCCCACCCTGTCGGCGAGTGCGGCGATCGAGATGCGACCGTTATCACGGAGCACTTCGAGAATCTTGTATGCGATCTCGTCCAACCCGGTGGCACTTCGTCCAGAATGCTTCGATGCTTCAGCATCCTTGCTGGACATATTGCTCCCCACGGTTGATGATCTGGACAGACCGTGTCGGTCATCCCGACACTTGCTGGACACATCGTCGCATATGATGCGAATCTGATCCACGGTCGTCCACACCAGTGGCGGCCGACACCCGAATGTACTCCTCGCCCTTGGAGGCTCACATGTCGTCACGCCGCACTCTGCCTGCGCTCGCGTTCGGAGCGGTCGCGCTCCTCGCGCTCGCCGGTTGCTCGGGAGGAAACTCCGCCAACAACGGCGATGACTCGTCGGGCTCCGGCTCGCTGGTCATCGACACCGCGTTCTCGATCGAGACGACCGACCCGGGTCACACCTACGACCCGACCGGCAACATGATCGCCAAGGCGATCTACGAGACCCTCGTCGACTTCGAGGGCTCCGACGTCTCGACCCCGGTTCCCGGACTCGCCTCCTGGGAGCAGAACGACACCGCGACCGAGTTCACGTTCACGCTCGAGGGCGACCGCGTCTTCTCCGACGGCACCCCGATCGAGGCGAAGGACGTCGTCTTCTCGCTGCAGCGCATCCAGGGCATGGAGGACGCCAAGCCCAACTTCCTGCTCGCCGGCATCACGATCACCGAGGTCGACGACAAGACGATCACCTTCACGTCCGAGACCCCGCTGCTGCAGCTGCCCGCGATCCTCGCGAACCCGGCGCTCGGCATCGTCAACTCCGACGTCGTGATCGAGAACGGCGGCGCGACCGACGGCTCCGACAGCGCGCAGAGCTTCCTCGACGGCGAGTCGGCGGGCTCCGGTCCGTTCGTGCTCGACACCCTCGACCTCTCGTCGCAGGTCGTGCTCACCAAGAACGACGAGTACAACGGCGACGAGGAGTCGGCCTACGACCGCGTCGTCGTGCGCAACGTCTCGGAGAGCGCCACGCAGCTCGCCAACCTCAAGGGCGGCGACTCGATGGTCGCGATGGACCTGAACGGCGACCAGGTCGCGGGCCTCGGCGATGACCTCACGGTCGACTCCGTGCCCTCGGGCCAGACGATCTTCCTGCTGCTCAACCAGGGCGAGGCGGGAGGCGACCTCGCGAACGTCAAGATCGCCGAGGCGATCCGCTACGCGCTCGACTACGACGCGCTGCTCGAACTGGCCGGTGCCGGCGCGGTGCAGGCGACCGGCGTCATCCCGCCCGGATTCGAGGGCTCGCTCGACGGCGGCGTCTCGCAGGACCTCGACGCGGCGAAGGCCGCTCTCGCCGAGGCCGGCTACACGGGCCAGACCCTGAAGCTGCAGTTCCCGAACGACTACCCGGTCGGCGGCGTGGAGTTCACCCCGCTCGCCGAGCGCATCCAGGCGCAGCTCGAGGATGCCGGCATCGCGGTGGAGCTCGCCCCGGCGCCGTTCGCCACCGAGCTCGACGCCTACGTCAACGGCACCGAGGGCTTCGGCCTGTGGTTCTGGGGTCCGGACTACGCGGACTCCGCGAACTTCCTGCCGTTCGGCCCGGGCCTGAAGGTCGGCCTCCGTGCCGGCTGGGCAGCCGAGGCGAACCCCGAGATCGCCGAGATCGCCGCGAACGCGGCCAGTGCGACGGATGCCGACGAGCGCACCGCCCTGTTCACCGAGTTCGCCGAGGCCATGCAGGCCGAGGGCCCGTTCGTGCCGCTCATCGTTCCGGGTCGCAACATCGCCTCGGCATCCGCCGTCTCGGGCGCCGTGTACAACTCGGTGTGGGAGATGGACATCGCCGAGATCACCCCGGCCGGCTGAACGGATAACGACGCATGACAACGGTGGCGGTGCAGAGACAGGCGCGCAGGCGTCGGTCTCCCCTGATCGGATACCTGCTGCGGCGGGCCGGCACCTCCCTGCTCCTGTTGGTGGGCGTGACGATCGTCACGTTCCTGCTCACCAACCTGGTGCCGGGAGACCCGGTCTCGGCCGCGCTCGGTGAGGGCGCATCGCAGAACCCGGCGACGCGAGAGGCGTTCATCCGGGAGCACGGACTCGATCAGCCGTTGATCGTGCAGTACTTCATCTATATGGGGAACCTGCTCCGCGGGGACCTCGGGACGTCGCTGGTGACCGGCCGTGCGGTCACCAGCGACCTCTCCACCGCCGTGCCGGCGACGATCGAGATCGCCATCGGCGCGATCATCCTGAGTCTGGTCGTCAGCATCGTGCTCGGCACGCTCGCCGCGTACCGTCGCGGACTCGTGACCGACCAGGTCATCCGCGTCGTCACGCTCGTCGGCCTCAGCGTGCCGACCTTCTGGCTCGCTCTGGTCAGCTTCTACGTCTTCTTCCTCGAGCTGCGCATCGCCCCCGGGTCGGGCCGCATCTCGCCGTCGATCACCCCGCCGCCGCGCGTGACGGGTCTTTACACGGTCGACTACCTGCTCAACGGCGACGCCGTCGGCTACTTCGACGCCCTCGCCCACCTCGCCCTGCCGGTCATGGTGCTGTCGCTCGTCACCATCGGCCTGCTCACCCGCTTCATCCGCACCTCGGTGCTCGAGGTGCTGGGCAGTGACTACGTGCGCGCCGCCCGCGCCAAGGGCCTCCCCGCGATGCGCGTCATCCTCGACTACGTGCTGCGAGGAGCATCCCTCCCGATCCTCACCGTCGTCGGCGTCGCGTTCGGAACCCTGCTCTCGGGCACCGTGCTCGTCGAGTCGGTGTTCGCGTGGCCGGGCCTGGGCACCTACGCGTACAACTCCGCCGCGAACCTCGACCTGCCCGGCATCATGGGCGTCGGCCTCGTCGTCGGGTTCATCTATCTCCTCATCAACTTCGTCGTCGACATGCTCTACGGCGTCCTCGACCCGAGAGTGAGGATCGCATGAGCCGCATCGACGTCGCATCCGGGCCCTGGCGGTTCCGCTTCCGTTGGCCGCGCGCCTGGCGCACGCCCCTCGGCATCATCGGCACCGTCATCGCCGGTGCCTGGGTGATCGTCGCCTTCACCGCGCAGTGGTGGGTGCCCTACGGCCCCAACGCGCAGATCTTCCCGCGCCTGCAGGAGCCCGGGGTCGAAACCCTGCTCGGCACCGACGGCAACGGCCGCGACATCTTCTCGCGCCTCATGACGGGTGCGACCGTGAGCCTGCCGCTCGCGCTCATGCTCGTCGTCGCCGCCATGATCATCGGCACCCTCATCGGTGCGCTCGCCGGATACTTCGGGGGCTGGGTCGACGAGACGCTCATGCGCATCACCGACCTCTTCATGGCGTTCCCGACGGTGATCCTCGCGATGGTGGTCGCGGCCTCCCTCGGACCGTCGCTGTTCAACGCGGTGATCGCGGCCATCGTCGTCTCGTGGCCGCAGTACTCGCGTGTGACCCGCAGCATCGTGCTCGGCCTCCGCGGGCAGAACTACGTCATCGCCGGACGCCTGCTCGGCCACTCGCCGCTGCGCACGCTGTTCGTCGACATCCTGCCCAACATCGCCGGTCCCGTGCTGGTGCTCGCGACGCTCGACATCGGTGCCGCCATCCTGCTGCTGTCGGGGTTGTCGTTCCTCGGCCTCGGCGCGCAGCCGCCCACGGCGGAATGGGGTTCGATGATCTCGTCGGCCATGCAGAACTTCGACGCCTGGTGGCTCGGGGTCTTCCCGGGTCTCGCGATCCTCACGGTCGTGCTGGCGTTCAACTTCCTCGGTGACGCGATGCGCGACATCCTCGACCCGACGGCCGAAGTGACGCACGAGAAGCAGGCCGAGAAGACGGATGCCGCGGGGGTGCCCGCATGACCGCGCTGAGCATCCGCGATCTGACGATCGACATCGGCCGCCCGCTCGTGAAGGGGGTCTCGCTCGACCTCGAGGCGGGCCGCATCCACGGTCTCGCCGGCGAATCCGGCTCGGGTAAGACCCTCACCTCGCTCGCCGTGCTCGGACTGCTGCCGCGACAGGCGAAGACCGGCGGATCGATCACCCTCGCGGGCGAGGAGCTCGTCGGGCTCACGCGTCGGGCGATGAACCGCGTGCGCGGCAAGCGCATCGCGATGGTGTTCCAGGACCCCTCGGCATCGCTGCACCCGCAGCTGCCCGTCGGCCGCCAGCTCACCGACCACATGCGCGTGCACCTCGGTCTCCGCGGTGCGGCGGCCCGCGAGAAGGCCGTCGAACTGCTGCGGACCGTGCAGGTGCCGAACCCCGCCGAGGCGCTGAAGCGCTACCCGCACCAGTTCTCGGGAGGTCAGCGCCAGCGCATCGCGATCGCGTGCGCCCTGGCCTGCGACCCCGACGTGCTGCTCGCCGACGAGCCGACCACCGCGCTCGACGTCACGGTGCAGGCCGGCATCCTGCAGCTGCTGCGCGACCTCGCGATCGAGCGCCGGCTCGCCGTGCTGCTCGTGACGCACGACCTCGGCGTGATGAGCGCGATCGCCGACGAGGTCGCCGTCATGAAGGACGGCCTGATCGTCGAGAAGGCCGATCGCGAGACGCTGTTCCGCGACCCGCAGCACGAGTACACGCGGATGCTGCTCGCCGCACTGCCCGGTTCCCGCATCGAGGAGGACGCTGATGAGTGAGGTCTCCGTCCTCGACGCCCAGGACATGGTCGTGCGCTACCCGGGCAACCCGCCCGTGATCGCCGTGAACGGGGTGTCGATGACCGTCGCCGCGGGCGAGACCGTCGCCCTCGTGGGCGAGTCCGGCAGCGGCAAGTCGAGCTTCGCTCGCGCCGTCGTCGGCATCGAGAAGACCGCGGGAGGGACGGTGCTGTTCAACGGTGCACCGGTCTCGCCCCTCGGCATCCGTCGACGCTCGATCGCCCTCACCGGCATCCAGATGGTCTTCCAAGACCCGTCGACCTCGCTCAACCCGCGCCGGCGGGTGGGCGACCAGATCTCCGACGGCATCGCCACCGCCCGAGCGCGCGGTGCCGCCGGATCCACCGTCGAGGAATGGCTCGAGCGCGTCGGCCTGCCGACCTCGGTCGCCTCGCGCTTCCCGCACCAGTTCTCGGGCGGGCAGAAGCAGCGCATCGCGATCGCCCGGGCGCTCGCCGCCCGGCCCTCGCTGCTCGTCGCCGACGAGCCGATCTCGGCCCTCGACGCGTCGACCCAGACCAGCGTCGCCGGCCTCATGCGCGACCTCGTGGCGGAGTCCGGCGCGGGGATGCTCTTCATCTCGCACGACCTCGCCGTCGTGCGACGCATCGCCGACCGCACGTTCGTCATGTACTCCGGGCGCGTGCTCGAGTCGGGGCCGACCGATCGGCTCTGGGCCGCGCCCCAGCATCCGTACACCCAGGCGCTGCTCGCGGCGATCCCCGAGCCCGACGGGGCCGGCCGCATCCCCGACGCCCCGTCCACCGAGGACCGCGAGGTGTGGTCGGAGATCCCACCCGTCCTGAACTGACGCGACGCAGAAGGGCCCGGCATCCACCACGGATGCCGGGCCCTTCCGCGTCGCCGATCAGATCGGGGCGACGATGTCCTGCTTCACGTCCCAGTCGGTGATCTCGAGGACCGACTCGATCGCCTGACCCTGCACCTCGGTCTTCGTCGAGGTCGCGAGCATGATGTAGTCCGCGGTGACCTCGAAGGTCGCGTCGACCTCGACTCCCTGCGTCTCAGCGGTGCCCGTGACGAGGTAGACCTTCTGGCCGAGGCGCTCGCCGGTGCCGGTCACGGTGAACTCGCCCGAGAGAGCGGCGGCCGCCGTGGCGGGATCGAGCGACGCGGCGTTCTGCGCGGCCGTGCTGAGCGCAGCGATCACGGGGTCGCTGGCGTTCGGGTCAGCGGCCTGCCATTCGCTGGTCGGGCTCTTCACCCAGGTGTCGTCGCCGATGATGATCATCGAGCCCATGTCGGAGATGACCTCGGTGGCGTCGTTGGCCGAGTCGTAGCGCGCGGTCGAGACCATTCCCATGGTGGTCGACGTGGCCGCATAACCGGCGGATTCCTTCATCCGGTCAGCCGAGCAGGTGCTGAGGTCGGCGATGTCGATCGTCTCGCCCTCCTTCAGCTCGGGGCAGTCGGATGCCGTCGACGTCTCCTCCGACGACGAGGAGCTGCTTGAGCTGCTGGGCTTGCTCTCGTTGCCATTCCCGCTCGGTGCCGAGCATCCTGCCAGCAGGATCGCGGCGGCGACGACGGCTCCGGCCTTCCACATGTTGACGCGCATGGCGTCCCCCCTTCACGTGGCCGATGACGGTCACCGGCCACCGCAGACAAGCATGCCAAAGAGCGAGCGTCACGCGCGGTGGAAGCTCAGGGTTGCGTCCGCTAGACTGTGCAGGTTGTCTGCCTTCTGGCAGGCACGTTCACACACCCTCCTGCTTTCGAGAAATCCTCGGAAGCCGTTCTAGTCCGAAGGAGGTGGGTAAGTGACGCACCAGTACGAACTCATGGTCATTCTGACCCCCGAGATCGACGAGCGCCAGGTCGCACCTACGCTCGACAAGTTCCTGAAGGTCATCACCAACGATGGTGGCTCGATTGACAAGGTCGACATCTGGGGTAAGCGCCGTCTGGCCTACGAGATCCAGAAGAAGAACGAGGGCATCTACGCCGTCGTCAACTTCACCGCTACCAGCGAGGCCACGCAGGAGCTCGACCGTCAGCTCAAGCTGAACGAGCAGATCATGCGCACCAAGGTCCTCCGCTCGGAAGAGGCTCAGGCGATGGTCGCTTCGGAAGCCAAGCGCTCCGAAGAGAAGGCTGCTCGCAAGGCCGCCAAGGCTGCGAAGGCCTAAGTCCCATGGCCGGCGAAACCGTCATCACCGTTGTGGGAAACCTCACGGCCGACCCCGAACTGCGTTACACGCAGAACGGGCTGCCGGTGGCGAACTTCACCATCGCATCGACGCCTCGGAACTTCGACCGTGCCGCGAATGAGTGGAAGGACGGCGAAGCGCTGTTCCTCCGCGCATCCGTCTGGCGTGAGTTCGCCGAGCACGTGGCAGGTTCACTGACGAAGGGCATGCGCGTCATCGCGCAGGGCCGTCTGCGTCAGCGCTCCTACCAGGACCGCGAGGGCAACCAGCGCACCGCGATCGAGCTGGAGGTCGACGAGATCGGCCCCTCGCTCCGTTACGCGACCGCGCAGGTCACCCGTGCGGCCTCGAACGGCGGTGGCGGCGGAGGACAGTCTCGCCCCGCACAGCAGCAGCAGGTGTCGGAGGAGCCGTGGTCTACCCCCGGCTCGTCGACCAGCGCCGATGCCTGGAGCACTCCGGGCAGCTTCGGCGACGACACCCCGTTCTAATTCTCTGGCCCTGAGCTCGTGACCCGCGTGGGTCCCTGAGCTTGTCGAAGGGCCGCTCATAACTAAGGAAAAACCATGGCTGGAAAGTCGAGCGGCGACCGCCGCAAGCCGCGGAAGGGTGGCAAGCCCACCGCTCCCGCGAAGTCGATCCGGGTCGGAGTCATCGATTACAAGGATGTCGCCACCCTTCGCAAGTTCGTCTCGGAGCGCGGCAAGATCCGTGCCCGTCGTATCACCGGTGTCTCGGTGCAGGAGCAGCGTCTGATCGCCACGGCGATCAAGAACGCGCGCGAAATGGCGCTCCTGCCCTACGCTGGCGCCGGCCGGTAAGGGGTATCGAGATGGCAAAGCTGATTCTCACGAACGAGGTCGCCGGGCTGGGTAGTGCCGGTGACGTGGTCGAGGTCAAGAACGGGTACGCCCGTAACTACCTCATCCCCCAGGGCTTCGCTACGGCGTGGACCCGTGGTGGCGAAAAGCAGGTCGCATCGATCCAGGCCGCGCGTCAGGCACGCGCGATCCACGATCGTGACGACGCTGTCGCACTGAAGAACGCCCTCGAGGGCACCAAGGTCCGTCTGGCCGTCAAGGCCGGCGCCGCTGGTCGTCTCTTCGGCTCGGTCAAGACCGAGCACGTCGCAGACGCCGTCGCCGCTGCGGGCCTCGGCTCGATCGACAAGCGCAAGGTGCACATCACCTCGCCGATCAAGTCGACCGGTGACCACGAGGCCACGGTTCGTCTGCACGACGACGTGACCGCAGTCATCACGCTGCAGGTCGTCGCCGCGAAGTAATTCCGTCTTCGCTGGGTCACTGAGCCCGTCGAAGTGCGAACGCCCTCTGTCCTTCGGGACAGGGGGCGTTCGGCGTTTCTGGGGTGTGGGTGTGGGTGTGGGTGTGGGTGGGGTGTGCACTAACTCAGGAAAAGCGCGGGTCTGGGGCTGGTTTCGGGCTGATTCGGGGGAGTTCGGTGAGGGATTTCCTGAGTTAGTGCACGTGCGCGAGGAGCCGTGAAGGGTCGGTTCCGTCAACGGAGGCCGAGCTCGGCGGCGCGGGACGGGTGCACGGGCAGGTCCGGGTCGACGTCCACCGCCCGCGACCATCCCCCGTCACCGAGGAGCAGACCGAGATGCTGCAGCGCGCCGACGGCCTCGTCGACCGCCGAGACGAACTCCGCTCCCACCTCGTGTCCGCGCACGAGCGAGACGATGACCCGAGTCGTGGCGGCATCCTGCTCGCCCGCCCAGACCACGACCACACCGAGCGCGGATAGCGGTCCGATGCGGCGCGTGACGAGCGAGAGTCCGGTCCCTCCGAACAGCACATCGGCTGCGAGAGATCCCCGTCGGTAGTAGCGCACTGCACCCGTCGCCGTGTCGACCGAGCGAGCGCGGAAATGCGCGGCGGGAATCGCGCGGTCCAGTGCGCGAAGGACCACCGGCACGGCGTCGGTCGGGACGGTGAAGGTGCGCGCCCCGCGCAGGGTGCCGCGGCGAATGTGCCGGTCGTCCACCATCGTTCACCACCTGCCCCATTCCTGTCCGCAACCGTCGCGGAGACGTCTTCCGCCTGGAGTCTATGGCGCGCGGAGATGGTTCCGAGCGAACCGTCGGGTGGGTGGGGGCCGTCACGGTTCACAACTCCGGAGATTTCGATCGGATGCGGTCGATACGCGCCCGCGAGCTTCGATGCCTGGTCCGTTCCCGGAGTTGTGAACGGGCGCGACGGATGCCCCGCGCTGGGGGCACGGGGCATCCGCCCTTGCAGCCGCGTCGGAGGTCGACGCCGGGCTGGGGACCCGGGGGTAACTCGTCGCTCCCTCGGCGACGCGGCGCGCCGGTGGTACGGCGCCTCCTCCCTCCAGGGCGCCGGACAACCGGGGTCCGCGTTACGCCGTGCGGCGGCGCAGCAGGCCCGCTCCCGTCAGGAGCAGGAGAACGGCGACGAACACCGGGGCGAGCGACGCTGCGCCACCCGTGGTGGCGAGGGCGTCAGCTCCTCCGGACGAGGTCGCCATGCCCGCGGCCATCGTGCCGCCCGAGCTCGGTCCGACTCCGGCGTCCGTACCCGGCGTCACACCGGGGTCGGTTCCCGGATCCGTGCCGGGGTCGGTGCCAGGATCCGTGCCGGGGTCCGTCCCCGGGTCCGTGCCGGGGTCGGTCCCAGGATCGGTTCCCGGGTCCGTGCCGGTCGGCGTCGTCACCGTGCTGTCACCGATCACCGAGATCGCGTTGTCGCCGATCGTCACCGGCAGCGTGATCGGAAGGCCGATCTGCGTGCCGCCGAGGATGCCGTCGTCACCGGTGGTGGTGCTGCCGGTGGTGGGGGCGCCCGGGGTGGTGCCGGTGCCGTTGCCGGTGGTGCCGCTGACGTCGCTGTCTCCGGTGAGGGAGATGGCGTTGCCGGTGACGTCGATGGGTGCGGTGACGGGGG